>JAVVFI010000017.1:0-26033 GCA_032250555.1 Sedimentisphaerales bacterium | reverse complement strand
CGTTTTTACATTTGGTTGCCACGGTTGATATCTACTATAGCTGTCTGTCCCCTGCTCGTTAATAACAAGATTTATCGCTATTCACGTATAGTCAAGCTCTCTTGTGAGAGACTTTATTTTAAATCTCTCAACTCTTGCCGATAATAGCGAACTTTCGAGTCGTTCTTTTCCGGTTTCGTCCGGTCTTATATCGTATTCCACTTGATACGAGGGTTATCGGCATATAAGAGGTGCAATTTAAGAAGAAAAGCCGTTTTGTGGGCCAGAACAAGACTTTTTCTGGTGTTCACGCGAGTGATCATTTTCCCCCCTAAGTGGCATTTAGGTATTGGTTGGATTAGAAAATAAGTCATAAAATATCGTTGGAAGTACTACAAGTGGAAAATATTGCATGTTATAAGGGTAGGAAATTAGCAATGGGCTTGACAACAGCATTGGCGGCTGTTATAATATAGTCTGTTAGGGGTAGGTTTTTTGCCCCTTAAATAATAAAGAAACAGGCTGGCTTATAAATAAGACCCGCCCGATAACTGTAGCCAAGATGTAGGATTTCAAAGAGGGAATTATGATGAAAAGCATTTCTGCTTGGAAGGTAATACAAGTTGTTATTTTGTGTGCTTTGTTTTTAGTGCCTTTAGGGTGTAGGTCTTATGATCAGATGGGTGAAACAACGGCTGAAGGGCATAGAAGACATAAACGAGTTCTTCGTCTTAACAATCAGGGGATGATGGAAGATTTAGATTCATTTATGCTGCTTGATAAGCCAAGCAAACTGACCGATAAGAGGATACCATAAAAGACATAAGTGTATAAGAATACAAGTTGTTAGCTTTATTGTGAGGAGTGTTTTTAAGCATTGGCGGGTTCTGTGGAGGCAGTGGTCCGGCCAATATATTCCGGTATGAGTTCCTTGATTTTTCGAACTATTTGGCTGTGGTTTTGTGTTTTAGCGATATTTATCAGTTCGTTTATACCGGCACAAAGCCTCTCGCGGTCCATCGGAATATTATTCCATATGCTGATTTTGGGATGCCTCGTACGTTGCATGTCTTCGCCTTCTATTCGCAGTTCTTCAAAGAGTTTTTCGCCGGGTCTGGGTTTAGTGATAGTGATTTCAATATCTTCATCGGGTCTGAAGCCGCTGAGCGTAATAAGTTCCCTGGCCAGTTCTATAATCTTGACCGGCTCGCCCATATCAAGGACGAAGATTTCTCCGCCTTTTCCCATTGTCGCCGCCTGAAGTACGAGCTGGCTTGCCTCGGGTATGGTCATAAAATAGCGTTTCATATTTGGATGTGTAACAGTCACTGGACCGCCCAAGGCTATTTGTTTTTTAAAGATAGGTACAACTGAGCCGTCAGAGCCAAGCACGTTACCAAAGCGAACAGTTACAAAGTGAGTTTTACTGGTTCTGTTGAGGTCCTGGATGTACATTTCCGCAATTCGCTTTGAAGAGCCCATTATACTGGTTGGATTAACGGCTTTGTCAGTGCTGATCATTACAAAGTTGGTCGTTTCGTTATTATCTGCCGCATCAGCTACAGTTTGTGTACCAACAATATTATTCTTGATGGCTTCGCCCGCATTAAGCTCCATTAAAGGTACGTGTTTATGAGCAGCGGCGTGAATAACGATCTGCGGTTTATAATTTTCGAAAATGTCACACACTCGGGCACTGTCGGTAATGTCGCAAATAATCGCTTTTATGGAGACCGCGGGAAATTGCGTGCACAATTCGCGCTCTATATAGAATAGTGGATTTTCGGCCTGCTCGACAAGCAAAAGAAGCTTCGGATTGAAATTGCATAACTGCCTGCACATTTCCGAGCCGATAGAGCCTCCGGCGCCGGTAACCAGAATTGTTTTGTCATGTGCAAAGTTTTCTATAAGATCCAGATCAAGCTGTACAGCTTCTCTGCCTAACAAGTCATTGATATCAACATCTCTAATCTGGGAGACACGAAACTTGCCCGAAGCTATATCGGTAATTGACGGCACGGTACGGAAGCGAATCTTTGTCCCTTCACATACCTGGATGACTCGTCTGAGCTGCTGATGACTCGCCGATGGCATTGCAATGGCAATTTCTTCGATGTTGCGCTCCTGACAGACTTCCGGCAGTTGCTCAACAGCGCCAAGGACTGGTATTCCATGGATATTTGTGCTTTTTTTGGCTGGATCATCATCAATAAAGCCGACAACCTCATACTCGACTACGGTCATGCGGTGCATTTCTCTCAGCAGTGCTTCACCTGCGTTACCTGCGCCGATGATAAGAAAGCGTTTCAACCGGCCTGCTTCTGAGGTTCGAAATTCCTCATAGTATAGACGTATTATTATCCGTAATCCGCTTAGCAGCACAATGGTGGCAAACATGTCGGCTATACATACACCTTCTGCTGGTCTGTGAAGGTCCGGTGGAAGATTTGTGTGAATGACTTCAATGTTGGCTGTTGCAAACCATACAAAGACGATAATTAATGTACTTACGAATGAGGCCCACAATATCCCTCGAAGATCGGAAATCCCAACATAGCGCCACCAACCCCGATATTGTTTGAAAAAGCCGAATACAGGCAGCTTTACGATAAGAAAAAACAGTAACAAAGTTGGATATATATCTACCCAGCCGGGTTTTTCAAAATTCATGTTGTGTATCACCAGGAAGGATAACATCAAAGAAGAAGCGAAAGCAGTTATGTGAGCAAGCATAATCAAAGGTCTGCGATAACGCAGCAGCCATCCCGGTAGGGAAGCTGGAGATTCCACTGGATGTGTGTTCTTTTTGTTTGGTCTGTGATTTGTGTCTATCCCGGTCATATTCCTCTATACTACGATTTTATCTGACGTACTCTGAACCTAAAGGTAGCCAATTGGTACAAATTCTCTTTTTAAAGATTAATCGGAAGAAAAAAATCCGGAATTCAGAAGAATCTCGGAATTTAACACTTATTTTCGGAACAAAAATGTTTTTGAAGAAAGGGGGCTTGTTGAGTATTCAGATGTTTAATCCGGTGGATTTTGTTCGGTCTTAGATTCTATTGTTTCCGACTCAATTTCTGTTTCGTCGAAATATGTATACATATCCTCCAGAGCTGTATTATCAACTTTATAGCGCATTAGCGAGTAGATTATAGTATTGGCAGAGAAGTAAAAGCTGATTATAAACGAAACGACTAAACCCAATACAGCTAATAAGAATAAGTAAACTAAAAAGGCCGCAACTGATTCGGTCCAGTTGGTTGTTACTATATCTGAATAGTCAATCAGTTTCGTAAATATTGGTTTTGGCCAGATTGCTGTAAGCTTATTGACTCCTTCGATTTCCACCCAGGTACCGAGCTCCAGGAAAAGGTGCGTAGTGAACAGCAGTATAAATGCGAATAGACGGACAAATGTATAACTAATTGCGCCATATACAGCGGCTATTGTTGTATAAAAACCCATTCGCCATGGTTTTGCAAAGACATAACTAAAGGAACGACTAATGGAATCAAAACAATCGGAGCCGTCATAGGCTATAGCGGGGAACATCAGGTTGAATCCGGCAAACATCCCGATTAAAACAACCGTAATAAGTGCCCCTGAAATCAAAGCTAACGGTATTGAGATACCTATTATCAGCTCACCGACGCGGGGAATATTGCCTATCAGCCCGAGGATAAAGATGAATATCACTGGGACGATGATTATACCTAAGGGTGTCAATGGGGCGAGAAAAAAACTTGTAAATCTTTGTGAACTGAATCTCAGTGCTTCGGTCAAACCTGGTTTTTCACCGTGGGCAAATTGAAGTGCCGCGATTCGGCAGATAGCTCCGCCGGCTATGGAAATCACACAAAGGTATATTACAAAAAAGATTATACAATAGATAAAGTGGTGCTTTAACGCCCATCCTGTCGCCTTGAAATATTCTTTGACATTTGTCCAGACACCTTTGATTTTTAATTCAAATACCGAATCCACCGAAGCCTGGAATGTTGAGGCTGTGAAGTGCCAAAGTGTGGAAAATACTCCCGTACCACGAGTTGTTCCCCGGTTTGTTTCGATGTATTTATTTATTTGGCGTTGATTGTCCAAATAAATTTGTAACTCTGTTTCTATTACTTTCCCCTTAGTGTTTCGCTTACAGGCTACTGTTTCGCTGCGGTCCATAATCCAACCGGCCAGGCATATAATGATCAATGCAGAGAAGATAATTATCAATTTGGTCGGCTGAATAGCCATTCGGAAAGTGCGGAATATTTTCGGGAAAAGAAGTCCTTCAAAAACTATTGAAGAATTATTTTCGCTGACCATTCTACTTCCTACCTACAAGGTTACAATCGATATTGGTCTGGTGAAGAATAACTGAAAATATTTATAACGTATTATCAGCAGGTTTCAACAGATTTCATAAGATTTTGTTAGTGAGCTGTAGTTTAGTGCTTACCAGAAGCGCCATCGGAAGATGTTTCTGATGGTTCGTCCAAATCTTGCGGTTGTATTTCGGAAACTAATTTATATTCGGAATCCAGCCATTCACCCAAATCTACAAACTTGCAGCGTTTGGAGCAGAAAGGAAAGAATATTGCTTTTTTAGAGTATTCTTGAATCGATCCTTGAACGATTTTATTGCAGACAGGACATCTGTGTTTCATATGAATAAAAAATTTATGGATTTATTGTTCTTGCACCAGGCCCTGTTCCAGCATTCGTGCGTATTCGACACAGTGCTTGGCCCATGGTTGAGCTTCAAGTCGAGCCTTTCGTATCAACTTACCAGTGTTTTGGCAGATGCCATAAGTACGATTTTCGATACGTTCCAGGGCTTCGTCGATTTCTCTGAGCATTTTTCTTTCACTGTCCATCAGTCCCAAAGCAAATTCCTGTTCGTAGTTATCGGTTCCGATATCCGCCATATGGATTGGCATACTTGACAAGTCTCCACTTGCGTCCATTCGAGATTTCTTTAGGGCTTCACCTTCAATACCATTTACATTATTCAGGATTTCCTTGCGCTTTTCCAAGAGTATTTTCTTAAAACGCTTCATGTCGGCTGAACTCAACGAGCGTTTCTTTGTCCGTGTAGAACTCACTTTTGCTCTGGATGCTTTTTTGCGTTTCTTTGCCACTTGATGGTTTACCTTTCATACCGCTATTTTACAATTTTTATAAAACTCTATTATAACGGCTTAAAATATATTCTGTATAGTATTACTTTTATTCAGAAGCTGCTGTTCGAGCGGCAAAAGTATAGCCAGTATATTAAAATTGTTCAAGATAATTTAGCTGAAAAGCTGTAACATCTTGTTAGGTAAGACGTTACGTTAGCCGCCCATTGTTTTTATATATGTTTATCGGTGATTTGGCCGCTGTCTTTTGCAAATTTTCCCAGTGGAATAAAGAATTTTTCCCTGCCGAGGCTGCCTACGAATGTGCTGACACCAAAGATTTTTTCTATTTGCTCCGGGGAAAAAACATCTTTGGTTTGGCCGATATGATAATCAGTATTGGTGCCCAGAAGTAAAATTTCGTCGCAATATTGAGCTGCCATGTTGATATCGTGCGTTATAGCCACAATTGTTTTACCTTTGTCCAGTTGTGTGCTTTTGAGTAAGTCATATATACCAACCTGATGTTTTAAATCCAGAAAGCTCGTAGGTTCGTCTAAAAGCAAAACAGGGCTGTTAGCCGCAAGCGCCCTTGCGATAAAAACCCGTTGCCGTTCACCACCGCTGAGGCTTCCAATAGGACGTGAGGCAAACTGAGCCGTGTCGGTCGCCTCGAGCGCTTCATTAACTATCTGTTTGTCTTTTTTATTCTCGAATCCGAATGTTCCGAAATATGGGATTCTTGCCATTAGTACCGTTTCTATTACAGAAAAGCCGAATACAGGCACAAATTCCTGCCTGACGACTGCCACTTTTCCGGCAAGAGCTTCCCATTTGTATGATTCTATTGGTGTAGCGTCAATTTTTATGGTCCCCGATTTTGGTTTTAGTGCCCCGCACAGCAGGTTAAGTAGTGTGCTCTTGCCGGCTCCATTAGGGCCGGCTATGCCGACAAATGTCCCAGCTTTGATTTCGAAGCTCATGTCTTTCAAAATCGTGTTTTGCGGTGTATAACCGAAGCTGAGATTTTTAACCTCTATAATAGCACTCATTTTAACCAACCAACTTTTCTACTATATTTGACTAAAAGGACCAGGAAAAACGGTCCGCCGAGGATGGCTGTTACCACTCCAACCGGCAACTGTGCAGGAGCGATGATAATCCGAGCCAGTGTATCGGCAATTACCAGGAATATTGCCCCAAAGATGCCGCTTAAAGGTAGCAGTTGACGATGGTCGGGGCCGAAAACCAGCCGGACTGCGTGCGGTACGAGCAGACCTACGAATCCTATCAATCCGCTCAAACTGACTGCGACGGCCGTTATGGCCGCTGCAATCCCAAAGGCGATTAGCTGAGTTCTGGCAATGTTCACGCCCATACTTCTGGCATCTTCTTCACCGAAGCTAAGAGCGTTTAACTGTGGACTTATATAGAATAATGCTATTATCCCTCCGATTACGCATCCTGTTCCCAGCCACACCACAAGAAAACTTTCCTCCGTTATATTCCCCATAAGCCAGAATATTGTTGAATATACTTGTTGGCTTTTTGCGATTGATGTAAGGAACATAATAACCGCCGAGAAGAAGGCGTTTACAACAACTCCTGCAAGCAGCAGGCCGGTTACGTGAAACTTACCCGTAAGCCGGCCGATGAACCAAACCAGCCAGACTGTTCCTAATGCCCCTGCAAATGCGAAAAAAGCTATCGGTGAGCGTCCCAAAAGCATCCAGTCAAGCCCGCTGATAACTGCGATTATCACACCCAAACCTGCTCCGCTCGATATCCCTAATATGTATGGGTCGGCAAGGGGATTGCGCAATAACGCCTGGAAAACGACACCAGAACATGCCAGGGCTGCACCCACCAGACAGGCAAGAATAATCCGGGGCAACCTGAACTCCACAAAAATTTGATAGTCAGGATTTATCCCCAGCGTGCCGGGCCCCTGAAATGCGGTTCTTAGAGAAATGCTCTCAGTGCCAATCAGAGAGCAGACGAACATCACCGCTATGAGTACTATAAGTGCTGAAAGTGTCCTGATAATCAATTTTTTTGGTGTCAGCAACTCTTTCATTATTTCAATTCTCAAAAAGCTCAGGTCTTAAACATCGGGCGATAGTCTCGATTCCCTCGTATAGTCGTGGGCCAAGCCGCGAGACAGTATCACCGGGTATTACGTAAATCCGATTGTTCGCTACAGCAGAAAGATTGTCAAACTTACTCCAATATTGCATCGCTCTGTTCTGTTGGGCCGTCAGGTCTTTTTGCTGCATTGATGGTTCGATGATGGCATCAGCTCCGCAGACGATGACCTGTTCGGCTCCAATTGGAGGATATTTATGTAATGTCGGGCCAATAGCATTTTCTCCACCGGCAAATTCTATCAACTCATTTACAAAGGTATCGCGTCCAGCTACACGTAAAGGCTCTCTTTGGACGACCCACAATACCCTGACTTTATCCTCCGTGCCAACCAAAGCTGTGAGTTTGTCCAAATTGTCCCTGATGTTGGTTACCAGTCCATTTGCCTCGCGCTTTTTACCGGTGGCTGCGCCGATTATCTCAACGGCCTCAAAAAGGTCATTTACCTTTTTAATGTTTACTATCAGGCAGTTATAGTTGATACGTTTGAGCCGCTCAGCAAGGTTTTTCTGCTGTTCGAATCCAAGTGTAACTATCAGGTCAGGTCTGGCTGCTATGATAGCTTCGATGTTCGGCTGCCAGAATGTTCCGGCCTTCGGCTTTGTGGCTGCTGCCGGAGGATAATCACTGTTAAGCGTAACTCGTACTATTTCTTTCTCCAGTCCGAGCGCAAAAAGAATTTCCGTAAGATTCGGAGCTAAAGATACAATTCTGTTGGCTCTCGTCGGCAGGGGGGTATCGCCGCATTCTTGGATCTGCTTAAGATCAAATATAGCAAATCCTGTGACACTCCAGCATGTGATTATTAATAGTAGCCACCACCACTTATTCATCAGGTCCTCTTGAACTGTTTTTCCAAATCACCAATTGAAAATTTTATCGTAGTGGGCCTGCCATGTGGGCAGCGGCTTGCGGACTCGGCGTTTACTTTATCCCTGAGCAGTTGTTCTATTTCGCTGTCCGTTAATCTTTGGCCAGCCTTGATGGCCGCCTTGCATGCTGCCATATTCAAAACCTCATCGAGCAGTCTTTCGCTGTCAAGGTTTATATCCTTCCGGCTGAGCAGGTCTATTAAATCCTGGATAAAATCAAGCGGGTCGGCCTTGGTTAATAAAGTCGGAAAGGCCTGGATGGCCATGGCCCTGGGACCGAAAGGTACGACCTCAATTCCTAACTTGTCAAGCAGTTCGGCATTGGTGTTAAGCAAATCAGCGTCAGAAGGGGTAACATCGAAGCTTTCGGGTATCAACAGTTTCTGTGATTCGAGTTTGCTTTTTCCTATTCGCTTGCACAAATCTTCGTATATTATTCGCTCATGCAGTGCATGCTGGTCGATAATTACGAATCCCTCATCGGTCTGTTCTACGATAAAACTATCATGTATTTGTATGAATTTTCTTTGTTCCGAGCATATCTCCGGCATCGGCTGGCTCTTTTGAGCAAAAGCCGAAACCATAGCCGCCCCTGTGTGGCTTTCAGGTATCTTCTGTCCGGCACGAGGGCGAAGCGCTACGATTTGCTGTTTTGGTTTGTAGCTGAATTGTTGTTGTGTTTGAGTTGGCCTATGCTTTTTGAAAAATTCAGCCATCGCATCGGAAATTGCCTCGCGTCTATGACCCGCAGCGGGGACTCCCTGCATTTCGGGCGAACCAGTTGCAGTTGGCAGTACTGCATGACTCTGGAGATCTGTGCCTAAAAGCTTTTCCCGAAGACAGCCAAGGATTTGCGAATGAACCAGATTGGCGTTATAAAAACGCACTTCGCTCTTGGTTGGATGTACATTCACGTCATAGTCTTCATAGGGCATTTGGATAAAAAGAAAAACGACAGGGAATCTGTTTGGTTCCAGAAGGCCGCGATATGCCTCTTTGATTGCATGCGAGATGAATTTGTCGCGGATGAATCGGCCGTTTAGAAATACATATTGAAATTTCTTGCTTGTTCTTGAAATGCTCGGTTTGCCCATCAAAGCAAGAATATGTAAACTTTTTTCATTACTTTTAGCCTCAATCAGATTGTCAGAAATTCCGCTCGAAGGTATTGGAGATAGTTCTGCTATTCGCCGATGAAGTTGGTCTTTATCTGAAAGTCTGTAAAGCTCTCTGCCGTTATGTATCAGCGTCAAATCCAGGCTCTCATTTGCTAATGCAATGCGTTTGAATTGTTCGGCGATGTGGGCCATTTCGGTGTTAGCAGTTCTTAAGAATTTTCGCCGGGCGGGTAATTTATAGAAAATATCTCTAACCTGGATTGTTGTGCCATAATCTGCGCTGGCAGGTGTTATGTCCTTCTTATTACCGCAATCGATCTCAATGCAATTGGCGCCGGTTTGGCTTTTTGTTCTGCTCGTGCACTTTACTTGTGAGATCGAAGCGATACTTGCCAATGCCTCGCCTCTAAAGCCAAGCGTAGAAATACCATGTAAGTCTGAGCTGGTTTTGATTTTACTCGTGGCGTGAGGTTCAAAAGCCCTGGCCAGGTCATCTCCGTCCATTCCACAGCCGTTATCCGTAATAGATATCAGTTTTCGGCCTCCGTCTTCGATGGACACAGTTATCTTTGTTGCCCCCGAATCGATACTATTTTCCATCAGTTCCTTGACCACACTGGCAGGCCGTTCAATGACTTCGCCGGCAGCAATCATATTAATCATATTATGGTCGAGGACAACTATCTGCCCCATAGTTTTTCACCATTAGCTTAGCCAGCACTTATAATTTCTATTTTTTTTTGTAACGGTCATTTTCATTAAAAACTGTAATGTCAGTGTAACCTGCATAAATCTTCGCTGAATGTTTTGAGTCCTTTGGGATAAAAAAGCAGTCGCCTTTGGTATAACTTTGCTTGATTCCATCTATTGTTAGTTTTATCTTGCCTTTCAAAACTACGCTCCAGTGGCTTTCATGGGAGTGTTCTGGAACTTCAGTATTCTCATCACACTTCATGAAGAGGATTTGGTGGTTGTCTGATTGCAAAATATATCCCTTTAATCCGTCAATTGGAATATCTGCCTCAGGTAGTGCCCTTATCATCTCTGGAAATAATTCTGACATGATATATCCCCTTTCCTCATCAAATTTCCGATTGCTTTGGTTGCTACTTTTGAAGTAAGCTTTTACCTGTCATTTCCTCCGGTTGCGGCAGTTGCATCATCTCCAGCATGGTAGGTCCTATGTCGGCTAATCTGCCGCCCTCGCGGAGTTTGCCGTTTTTATAGCGTTCGTCAAATATCACCAATGGCACATCGCCAATAGTGTGAGCCGTATGTGGATTGTCCGGGCTTCCATCTATCATTTTTTCGAAATTGCCATGGTCGGCAGAGATTATTGCTGCTCCGCCCAGGGCCTTGACCTTATCTAATATCCGGCCAACGCACTCATCTACAGCTTCTCCTGCTTTTATCGCTGCGGATAATATTCCGGTATGGCCTACCATATCTGGATTGGCAAAATTGATAACCATCACATCGTATTTATCTGAATCAAGTCTTTCCAAAACAACCTCAGTGACTTCGTAAGCACTCATTTCAGGTTTTAAATCGTATGTTCGAACTCGCGGCGAAGGGACAATTTGCCTGTCTTCGCCGGGAAACGGCTTTTCATTGTAATCGTTGAAAAAGAAGGTAACGTGAGCGTATTTTTCTGTCTCAGCACAGCGAAATTGCTTCAGACCAAGAGAACCCCAGTATGCACCTAATGTATTTTTCATCTTTGGCAGCTTTGGAAATGCCACTTTCGCAGGTATCGTTGCGTCGTATTCGGTCATACATACGAAATATATGTCCGGCATGGTTGTTCTTACAAATTCTTTGAAATCCGGGTCAACGAACGCCCGTGTAATTTCGCGTGGCCTGTCGCCGCGGAAGTTGAAGAATATTACACCGTCGCCATCATTGATGGTGGCTATAGGTTCATCGTCTTCGTTGACAATGCATGTCGGCTCGATAAATTCGTCGGTTACTTCTTTTTCATAACTTTTTGAAACCGCCTCTGCAGGATTAGCCCCTTTTATACCCTTGCCTATCCTTATACATTCGTAAGCTTCTTGTACGCGGTCCCATCGGCTGTCACGATCCATCGCATAAAACCTACCCATAATGGTTGCGATTTTGCCTACACCAATTTCCCGGGTCTTTTTTTCAATTTCAGCGATATATCCAGCTCCACTGTCCGGCGGTGAATCGCGTCCATCGGTAAAGGCATGGATAAAAATATCTTTAACGTCATTTCTTTTAGCCAGTTCAAGCAGACCATACAGGTGGTCAAGCAGAGAATGTACTCCGATGTTACTGCACAGACCCATGATATGTATTTTGCTGTTATTCTTTTTTACGAATTTTATTAACTTGCGGAATTCTTCATTCTCGAAAAAGGAACCGTCGCGAATTGTTTTGCTTATTCTTACGGATTCCTGTGGAACGATTCTTCCGGCGCCGATATTTTGATGTCCGACTTCACTGTTGCCCATCGTGCCGTCCGGCAGTCCCACGTCCTCACCGCTGGTATGGATAAGACAGTTTGGATACTCCGCCATCAGCATATCATCTACAGGCGTATTTGCGCACTTGACTGCATTATATTCATCTTCATCCGGATTTGGGTTGAAACCCCATCCGTCACGGATGATTAATACAAACGGCTTATTATTCAAAGTTACTTTTTGTTTTACCATAAAAAAACAACCTTTCAATAAATAGCAACAAAGACGAGGCATAACCTCGTCCTTATAATCGAGTTCATCTAAATTAACTTTATATGATATGAAGCTCGGCAGGATATGTCAAACATTTAGATAAAACGCTTCAAATACCGGATCTGGCAGGATATTGTTATTTGCCTTTTTGGTTATTCCATAATAGAACCTGCAGACGCTGGCAAAATGTAAATCCGGTGAGTTTACACATCTCAGCGACCATTAGTGATTTGGCGAAGAATTCATCGATTGTTGCTGCTTGAGGCATCAGCATTACCTTCTCAAGGTTAACATTGTCAATTTTCTCGATTGTTTGCTGAATTTCAGGCAAATCATCTTGTGAATCTACGACAAACTTTAATTGATATTCGTAATTATCAATCAACTCTTGCAGAACTGCAATATCCAGCCTCGAATCCTTATGAACTGCAGATGCTTTTGCGTCATCGGCAGCAGAGTTGCTCAATTTCGGACTGATACTCATAAGGTCGCAGGGCATCTCAGGGGTATATGCGATTCCTGCCGTTTCAATTGTAATGTGCTTGCTGGTGTTTTTTAACTGGCGAACTAACTCTGGCAGGCTTGGATTTATCATCGGTTCACCGCCTGTTATCACGATGAACTTACAGGGCCATTGTTGAACAGTCTGGACTATATCAAAGATGCTGTAATCTTCTCCTGCTTTTTGGTCCCATGCGTATTTGGTATCACACCACGTACATTGTAAAGGACAACCGACAAGACGTACGAATACACTGGGGATTCCGGCTAAAAATCCTTCGCCCTGCAAGGAATAAAATATCTCGTTTATTACTATCATTTTCATGTACCGATGTTGTCGATCGGGATTTGATATTTAACTGGGTCATTAAGACCAGCTTCAATAAAACCTTTTAATCTTAATCTGCACGAGTCACATCTGCCGCAGCTTCTCCCCTGTTGGTCGGGATCGTAGCAACTATGTGTCAGAGCAAAATCGACGCCGAGTTTTGTACCTGTAAGGATGATTTCGGCTTTTGTCATATTTATAATCGGAGTATGAATATGGTATCGACTTTTATTCTGGATTGCGGCTGCAGTGGCAAGGTTGGCGGTTTTTTCAAAAGCAGTTATAAATTCACCTCGGCAATCGGGATAGCCGCTGTAATCAGTTATGTTAACCCCGATAAAGATATCAAACACACCTAATACCTCTGCCCAGGCAAGTGCGTAACTTAAGAATATCGTATTTCGGGCAGGTACATAAGTTAGCGGAATTTGGTCATGCTGATCTAAATCGGTCCGGTCCTTTGGTACTTCAATCTTGGAATCAGTCAAAGCAGAACCCCCGAACTGAGCTAAATCAATGTCGATTATCCGATGCTCAGCGGCTGCTTTCGAGCTGGCGATTTTTTTCGCTGCCTCAATTTCTCTATTATGTCGCTGCCCATACCGAAAAGTCAGAGCATAGCACTCGAAACCTTCATTGCGAGCTATAGCCAAAGTTGTTGCTGAATCAAGACCGCCGCTTAGCAATATTACCGCTTTTTTGTCTGCCACCGGTTATTCTCCGTATAAATTAAAAGATTGAATTCAAAAAACCGCATGAATAATAGAATTTTACCGATTTGGCTGGATGCTGTCAAAAAGCAAAAAAATGAGCGGTTTTGATAAGCAATTCGGCGTGAAGCTTTTTTCTCTCTTTCTAACATAGATTATTACTTGTCATAAGCAGCCTGTTTGATTATATTATCGATGATTGGATTTGTAAGAGGGGCCAAATAATGAGTGAACCGGTAGAAATAGAAATATTCGATAATCCCCGCCCTGAGCGGGACTATTGTATAACAATCAGATGCCCTGAATTTACCAGCCTCTGCCCCAAAACAGGCCAGCCGGATTTCGGTGAAATTGTTGTCGAATATTGTCCCAATAAGTCTTGCATAGAGCTAAAGAGCCTAAAATTTTATATGCAAAGCTACCGCAATAAAGGTATTTTTTACGAGTCTCTAACAAATGATATATTAGATGATTTGAAGGGTATATGTAAGCCACGCTGGATGAAAATTGTTTCTCGATTTACACCTCGTGGAGGAATAACTACTGAAGTGGTTGCAGAATATAAATCAGGGAAATAGGCAACTTGATCTTGCTGATTTCCTTAAAACTGATTAATATAAATAAGAAAGGGACAGCAGTCATCTAAGCAATTAAGAGGTGCTAAAATGGCGATAATATTTCACTGTGATTATTGTGGGAAAAAGATAGAAGCCGCTGATAGTGCCGGCGGTAAGTGGGGCAAATGCCCGGCATGTCATAATAAGCTGTATGTTCCAGCTTTGGAATCCGACGAAGAGTTGAAACTCGCACCTGTAGATGAGACCGATTTGGAAAGAGAAAAACGGTTATTGGACGAGACAAATAGGCTCACGCTGGACATATTGAAGGAAAGAGAGGTCCCACAAGGAATCCCAGAACTGGATGAGTCAACTGAAACGACCGGACCTGGATTTGAAGTCAGTCAGGTAGAACTTAGGCAATATATCATTAAATATCTGCGTCTGATGGCGGATAGTGAATTATATGAAGCCCAGAAAATAGCGGCCCTTATAAAGCCCAAAGGTGCACGTGCTGTGAAAATTCTCAATAAAATGGCAACTGGCGATATACCAGAGCCGGAATTGGCAGGTATTTCCCAGCTTGTGCTTTCTGGTTTGATTAAGTCCCTGAGAGATGAAATAAGTTGATTTTTTGGAGAAAATTTTTAAAAGTCAGTTAAAATAGTCCTAAAAAATACCTTCAATTTACAAATCTGGACTGTTTTTTTCGGTCTACAAAAAAATATCCCGCTTTAGATTTCCTCCCTGTTTGGTCATGCTGAAATTGTTTCCTATATTTTATTTAGAAACAGTAATAACGACCTGAGTGAACCCCTTAACAACTAGGAAGGAAACTTATTATGGCCAATGAGACAACAGCAGTGCATGTTACCCATGAGACGATAGGGAAGGTTGGTGGTATAGGTGCTGTCCTGCAGGGCTTCTTCACAAGCAAATCTTATCTTGAGTCCATTGACAGGTCAATTCTGATCGGCCCATTGTTTACCACAGAAGGCTCACTATCAGAGCGGCTCGGTGATGATGGAAAAGTGCTGTATTCATCTATTGATGGATATAGCAATACGGAATACGCTCAAGCCTTTCGCGAGATCGAACAGTCTTATAATGTAGGTATTGTGTATGGAAGGCGATTATTTGTTGATGCAGAAACAGGTATAAAAAGCTCGCCTGAGGTTTTGCTCGTAGATGTAAGATTTATACATAAGGGTGTCATTGATGAATTCAAAAGACGCCTGTTCGAGGAGTTCGGCATTCAAAGCCATTTACATGAACACCTGTGGGAATATGAACAATATGTCAGATTGGCACCTGTGGCTATTGACATACTCAAAGTGATAGAAGCCGCTAAGGATTCGACGGTCGTTTTTTCGCACGAGTTTATGGGAATGCCAACGGCACTTGCGGCCATTCTCGAATCTTCCTGTAATTTCAAGACGGTCTTTTATGCTCATGAAGTTGCCACAATGCGACGCATTGTAGAAGAGCATCAAGGACACGATACAATGTTCTATAATGCTATGAAACAGGCTCATAATAATGGGCTTTTCGTTAACGATGTTTTTGGCGACCAAAGTTTTTATTTCAAGCATTCTCTTGTTGAGGCTTCGAAATACTGTGACTACATATACGCAGTAGGCGATTGTGTGGTGGACGAATTAAGGTTCCTTGCGCCTCAGTTCGAGAACGCCAGGATAAATGTAGTTTATAATGGTATCCCTTCATATCAGATCAGTGTTCAGGAAAAGCTTGCATCGAAGGATAAACTCCAAAGGTATTGCGAGAATCTATTGGGCTATAAGCCGGATTTCATCTTCACACATGTTACAAGATTGGTCAAAAGCAAAGGAATGTGGCGTGATTTGCGTGTACTTGAACATTTGGAAGAAAAATTCAAAACACAGGGAAAAACAGCAGTGTTACTTGTCCTTTCTACTGAGGTATCACGGCGCCGCAGCAGTGATATCTACAATATGGAATCGACATATAATTGGCCTGTGGCTCACCGTGAGGGCTGGCCCGACCTGTCGGGCGGGGAGGCTGTGTACTATACCGCTGTACAGGAATTCAACACCAGAAGCAGCAACATAAAAATTATTTTCATCAATCAGTTCGGTTTTGCTCAGAAAAGATGCGGCAAAAAGATGCCGACGAATATGGAGTTTATGGATATTCGCAAAGGCAGCGATGTCGAATTTGGCCAGAGCATTTACGAGCCGTTTGGCATCGCTCAGCTCGAACCCCTGACTTTCGGTGGAATATGCGTATTTACTAATGTTTGTGGGTGTTTGGGATTTCTGCGCGACACAACAGGAGGAGCAGATGTTAAGAATGCTATCATTGCGGACTATACGAAACTGACTGCCCGTAAGTATGTCGAAATCGAAGACATACTGCAGATTGAACGGTCTGTGCGAGACCGGACCGAAGCCGCCGAAAGCGAAAGAGTTGCAATGCAAATATACTCACGTTTGCCCAAGAACAAGGCCGAGATTGAAAGCATGATTAAAGCAGGCTATGAACTTGCGAAGGATATGAATTGGGACACAGTAGTAAAAAAATATCTTCTGAGCGGCCTGCACTCAGTCTGCAAAGCGACTGAAGAAATCAAAGTGCCGGGCGAACTGCACATATCGTAATTCATTTCTCACATTCTGTTTTTCTTGCGTTGGGCCTTTCCGCTTGACTGCTCAAAACAAGATGGTAGACTGTTTCTTGTGGATAAGATTGCGGAAAAACCGGTTATTGGCATTTTAGGTGGTATAGGCTCAGGCAAGAGTACAATTGCTGCTGAGTTTGCCAAATTAGGCTGTAAGGTTATTGATGCCGATAGAATTGCTCATGAGTTGCTCCAGGAGCCTCCTGTTAGAGAAAAAGTGGTGGGCCTTTTTGGGCAGGCTGTTTTGGATTCTTCTGGAAAAATTGACCGTCGGAAATTAGCTGAGATTGTCTTTGCTGATGATCATATGCTTGCATCACTTAACAGGATAATTCATCCTCTTGTCCTGCAGCGAACTCAGGAGTTTATTGAGCGGTTCAAGAACCAAAATCAAATCAAAGCAATTATTCTGGATATGCCTTTGTTGGTGGAAGTTGGTTGGCATAAGAAGTGTGACAAGCTTATTTTTGTCGATTGTGAACAAAAATTAAGGCAGGAAAGAGCAAAAAAAAAGGGTTTTGACAAAAAACAGATCAAAATTAGAGAAAATTTTCAGATTTCTCTGGACAACAAGGCAAGCCTCGCCGATAATACCATAGAAAACAATTCTGACTTCTCGGCAATAGCCAAACAAGTTACTGAAATTTTCTCTTACATTGTGGATAATGGGTAAGTGGAATTTACTGTAAAACACTCATTTTAGTGTTGCCCATTTTTAATATATAGGTTTTATTTCAACTGTTCAAAATTCAAATCTTATTTAATTCCTACGTTCGCGTCCTCGAGCTTTCTTGCGAAAGCGAGAATGTCGGTTATGCGAGTGCAGGCGGGAAGCCCGGGGAAATCGGGACTTTAGAATTGTGTCCCTGCTATCCAATTTTACGGATATGAGCTTTGTGGAGCATGATTAAAGTTTGATAATTGCAAAAGGAGTAATGATGGCTAAGGCTGTAAAGAGCACAGGCAAAAAGCGCAAAAGCACAAAAAAGAAAAAAAATATTACTGAAGAACAAGCTGTGACGGAGCCTCAAGAGCAGGCACTTGACTCAGCGGAGCCCGAGGCCGGAACCGAGCAGGCAGAGGATAGCCAGGTTGTTGCTGCGTCTCAGGAAATTGCGCCTGTAGATACCGAGGACGAAGCCCGGAAAGCCGCAGAGGCTGAGGAAGAATCCACCCATGATAAATATGAGCGGATTAAGAAAGGCAACTTGTATTTAACGGATTTGCAGAAACTTACTGTCGCAGAGTTGCACGATATCGCTAAAAACGATAAGATTACGGAATACAGCGCCCTTAAGAAGCAGGATTTAATTTTCAGGATTCTCAAAGAGCGTATTCGTCAGAATGGCCTGATGTATGGTGAAGGCGTACTTGAAGTGCTGCCGGATGGTTACGGCTTTCTGCGAAATACCGATTATAATTACCTGTCATCGTCGGACGACATCTATGTTTCCCCATCTCAAATCAGGCGTTTTGGCCTGCGGACAGGAAACATCGTATCGGGCCAAATCAGGCCCCCAAAGGATTCGGAAAAGTATTTTGCTCTTCTGCGCGTTGAAGCGATTAACTTTGAAGATCCCGACAACCTTGCCGAAAAAATAGTATTCAGCGATTTGACACCTTTACATCCCGAAGACCGTTTCATCCTTGAGACTTCAGGGGAAGAATTAAATATGCGGATAATTGATTTGGTTACACCGGTGGGCAAAGGACAGCGTGGTCTGATAGTTGCTCCGCCTCGGACCGGTAAGACGATTTTGTTGCAGAGAATCGCAAACGCGCTCAGTACAAATCATCCCGAAGTCAGACTGATAGTGCTTTTGATTGACGAACGGCCGGAAGAAGTTACGGAAATGAAGCGGAAAACCGCTGAGGACGTTGAGGTCATAAGTTCTACATTTGATGAGCCGGCTTCACGCCACTGTCAGGTTGCTGAGGTAGTAATAGAAAAGGCAAAACGGCTCGTAGAATACGGTGAAGATGTGGTAATACTGCTGGACTCGATAACCCGCCTTGCTCGTGCTTATAATACAGAGATGCCTCACTCCGGCAGAATCTTGACTGGTGGTGTTGATGCCGGAGCAATGCAGATGCCCAAGAAGTTTTTCGGCGCTGCAAGAAATATAGAAGAAGGTGGTTCTCTTACTATTTTTGCAACTGCATTAATTGACACAGGCTCGAAAATGGACGAGGTTATCTTTGAAGAGTTCAAAGCGACCGGAAACATGGAATTACACCTTGACAGGCGTCTTGTTGACAGAAGGACCTGGCCGGCTATCGATATCAGCCGAAGCGGTACCAGGCGGGAAGAACTGCTGCTCGACCCGAAAGAGCTGCAGCTTGTCTATCGGCTCAGAAGGGTGCTCAGCGAGTTGAATCCTGTCGAAGCAATCGAACTGCTCAAGGGCAGACTTGTCAAGACCAGAACAAATGCAGAGTTCCTGATGACAATGAACCTTGATTAGGCTCAAATAGAAGCAAAAAATCACATAACGTAAAAAGCATGCGAAAATGCCGAATTTGAGCTTAATTGTTCACTTTACATTTTCGTGTGCTTTTATTAGGATAATATTCCGGCCGATGTGTTGCGCCGGAATTTTTTATAGGTGATTATCGAAACCGGATATGTTATGGACGAACAACTCTCGAAAGTTTACGAACCGAAAACAATAGAGCGTCAGGCAAATGAATTATGGTCTTCGAATTCGTATTTTCATCCGAATCTGCACAGTGACAGCAAAGACCGGAAAGCCTATACAATTGTAATCCCGCCGCCTAATGTTACTGCGCCGCTGCATCTTGGCCACGCATTGAATAATACACTGCAGGATGTCCTGATTCGTTTCCGTCGAATGCAAAATTACAACACTCTCTGGATGCCCGGTACCGACCACGCCGGTATCGCTACACAAACAGTTGTTGAAAAGCGAATCCTATCGGAGGAGGGAAAGAGGCGAACCGACTTCGAGCGTCAGGAATTTGTCGGACGTGTTCAGGCATGGAAGGATGAATATGAGGCCTGCATTATCAGCCAGTTGAAGGCAATGGGCTGTTCCTGTGACTGGCAGCGAACACGCTTCACAATGGACGAAGTATGTGCCAAAGCCGTTCGCGCGGCGTTTTTCAAACTCTTCAAAGACGGGTTGATTTACCGGGGTAAAAGACTGGTCAACTGGGATCCCGCCACCCAGACCGTACTGGCCGACGACGAAGTCGAGCATGAGCTGGTTCAGGGACATTTCTGGTATTTGAGGTATCCTCTTGTCGAGCCTGTTAACATAGATCTTTTGGAGCGAATTGAGTATGTAACTGTAGCTACAACCCGTCCAGAGACAATGCTTGGCGACACCGCTGTTGCGATGAATCCCGCTGATAAACGTGCTAAATTAATTATTGGTAAAAAAGTTCGCCTTCCGATTGTAGGCCGCATTATCCCAATTATTGCCGATGAGCACGTTGTGCTGCCAGACGTCGAAAGTGACGATGAAAAAGCGCGGTTTTCAACTGGCTTTCTTAAAGTCACACCGGCCCACGACCCGGACGACTGGGAAATCGGCCAAAGACATGAACTGGAAATAATCAATGTTATGGCACCCGATGGCTCGATTAGTGATAAGTACGGCTGGGAAGATGCCGATGAGCCGGAAGCACAAAATTTACTCGGTATGGACCGTTTTGAGGCACGTGAGGCTATTGTAGAATGGTTTCGACAGGAAAAGCTTCTCGAAGATGTTCGCGAATACTCGCACGAAGTCGGGCACAGCTATCGTAGCCACGTACCCATTGAGCCGTATCTCTCTGACCAGTGGTATATCGCTGTCAAAAAACCGATTGAACACCTAAAGGAAAAATTCGGCAATGGGCTTATCGACCGAACCGATGTGCCGTTGAACTCCCTAGCTGGCTTGGCCCTAAAACCATTACTTGACGGTCGCTTGCGATTCATCCCGGACCGCTATGCCAAAACCTACCAGACTTGGCTGGAAAACCTCCGCGACTGGCCAATCAGCCGCCAGCTCTGGTGGGGACATAGAATACCAATATGGACTTTTAAAATATCATCTGCTGTTCATGGGAGTTCATGGGATCCGTATAAACAAAAACTGGACTTAAAAGTAGAACAATCAAAAAAGAACTTTGATAAATTTTTAGATCTATGCAAACTTACAAATGACGTTGAATATTATGAAACTTATGCTGCGGTTGATGATTTCTATGGGCGTTTTTTATATGTTTGTAGCAACAACTTAAAAGCGGATAAAGCTTTTGATTTATTAAGTAGAATCCTAAATCACACTAGTCAGATAGACATTGATGTTGTACATCAAGAAAACGAGGAATTTAGGTATGAATTTGGAAAAGATGCTTTCGATCAGATTGGAAAATTAAGGGCTTCATTCAGTGATATTAAACAAGACCCAGATGTCCTCGATACCTGGTTTTCTTCAGCCCTGTGGCCTTTTAGTACGATGGGCTGGCCGGATGATACTCCGGAACTGCAAACATTCTATCCGGGCGATGTTCTTTGTACCGCACGCGAAATTATTACCCTGTGGGTTTCACGGATGGTAATGATGGGCCAATACAACTGCGGCGATATTCCATTCAGCGATGTTTATATTCACGCGATGATACAGGATGGGCAGGGGCGCAAAATGTCCAAGAGTCTGGGCAACGGCATAGACCCATTGGTCGCTATCGACAGTCACGGTGCCGATGCGATGCGTTTTACCCTGGCTACTATGACCACGGATACGCAGGATATTCGGATGCCGGTCGAACCAATGACGTTGCCCGATGGCCGCCAGGTCAATACTTCTCCGAAGTTCGACATCGGACGAAACTTCTGTAACAAGCTTTGGAATGCCTCGCGTTTTGCAATGATGAATCTCGAAGGGCTTAATCCTGACGAGTTTGACGCTGACCAAATGGATATTACCGATCGCTGGATTCTTTCCCGTTTGGCCAAAACTGTTTCCGATGTTACGGAGTCTCTGAATAAGTTTAAGTATAGCGAACCGCTGGCAGGCCTTTACAGATTTTTCTGGAACGATTTTTGCGACTGGTATCTGGAATGGGCCAAGCCGAGAATGCTGGATGAGCGGAAAAAACCGATTGCTCAAAATGTCTTGGCTTATGTGCTGGACCAGACTCTTCGTTTGTTGCATCCCTTTGTGCCGTTTATCACCGAGGGAATCTTTCAGAAACTGAACGAAATCGCACCGATAAGAAAACTCGGAGATTTGACTGTTGCTCAAGAGGCGAAAGCATTAGTTATTGCCCAATGGCCCAAAGGGCTTGATATATTAATAGATGAAGAGGCTGAAAAACAAATTGAAACTGCCCAGACCGTGATTCGGGCGATAAGGGACATCCGGAATAAATACAATAAGCAGCCGAGTGAAAAATTGGTGGCCTCAGGAAACTCGCCACAGGAAATAGCCGATGTCCTGAACTCAAATAGTGGACTTATCTGCCAGTTGGCAGGCTTAAAAGAATTTAATGCATCACATGCAAGCGAAAAGCCCTCAAATGCTGCAGCTATGATTGTTGATCAGATGCAAATCTATCTCCATGATGCAATAGACGTAAAAGCTGAAAAGCAGCGGCTCGAAAAGCAAAAGCAGCAAATAGATAAAGCCAAAAAAGCGGTCGAAGCCAAGCTGTCTAATGAAAACTTTGTAAATAAAGCCAAACCGCAGGTTGTTGCTCAGGCCAGGAACAGGCTGACCGAGTTGTCGGAACAATTAAAAACCGTTGAGCAACACCTTTCGGAATTAGAAAATAGTGAATGAGCAGATGCGTATATGGATGGTTAAAGAAGCAATTACACCGGCCAATGAAATCATATACGCATTTACTCCAAAAGTTAGTTAAGGCGGTACAAAAAATGGAAACAGAAGCCGAATTGTCGCGTATAATCATTAACGAAATGTCAGACCAGCAGGTGATTGTCATTAAAGAACGTCACGGCACTCGAAGTTTCCCCATTGTTATTGGTATAGTTGAAATTTTTGCAATCGACCGCCGCTTAAAGGGCATTGAACCCCCGCGTCCGATGACCCATGATTTATTGGCCAATATAATTGAAAATCTTGGTGCTACTATAGAAAAGATAGTTATTAACGACCTCCGCCACCACACCTTTTTTGCCAAAATACATCTAAGTGTTAACGGCCGAACCATTGAAATTGATTCTCGCCCATCGGATGCTATTGCTTTATGTGCTGCGACAAAAGCCCCTATTTTCGTTGAGGAGCATGTTTTTGAGAAGACTTCTCAGTGAGGAAAGTCGAAGCAATCAGCAGCCCAACACCGATGCAAAGCAGGCTGTCTGCGACGTTGAAAGTCGGCCAATGCTTATCTCGGTAATAGACATCGATAAAATCTCGCACCAGGCCGTCATTAAAAATCCTGTCGTAAAGATTGCCGCAGATACCACCTGTGAATAGACCCAGGGCAAAATGAATCGACCTGAATTGTGTTCCGCTAAAAAGAAAAACTCCGAATACTACTAACAAAGCAACGACCGATATAGCTGTAAGTAGGTAAGCTTTACCGGCGAAGGTGCTGAATGCGGCTCCATCGTTTAATGCAATGATAAATCGTAAAAATCCATCAATAATTGAGACGCTGTGAGTTTGCTCCCGGCCTAACCAATCGAAAGCTGCCTTTTTGCTCCATAGATCCAGCAACAATCCTCCTATCGCTAATGACCAGAAAATAAGGTGTGCCTTAAAATCCGGCAGCGTTAGTGATAAGCGACTCAAAGGGACCTGCTCCATGCTCAACTGGTCACCGCTTTCTTCTGTCTTGATCTCTGTCATAATTGGCCTTATATGTCTTTTATTTATGAGCTATAATAATTTATCTGTTCTTTGCTTTGAATGCCTTCTCATTGAAGCACGATTATATCACAGTAATTGCTGTCGTCAAAAGCTTTTAGTAACTTAAGGAATTATGGTCTCCGAAGAGATTTTTCAAATATGTAAATTGAGAATTGACAATCGACATTAAATAATCAATAATCATATCGTCATTAATCATTTAATGAGCCCGGGTGGCGGAATAGGCAGACGCGCTAGCTTGAGGGGCTAGTGACCTTAGGGTCGTGCTGGTTCGACTCCAGTCCCGGGCATTAGTTTAGCTCTGCGAGGTTTTAAAGGTGCTTAATAAAGAGATGAATCGGTCAGAAAATGGTGTATATGGTGTAGCTCTTGTAGTCAACCCAGATTTTGCTGAAAAACTGTCGTTTCTTGCAGCAAGAATTGAGGTCTGGATTTGCTCGTCACCTGAAAATCGGGCTTCGGCTGAATGTATATGGGCGAAAGATTCTGAATTAAATTCAAGATATGGTGTCACAACTTTCAAATATTCTGAAAACAATTCTCCTGAACAAGTAGTCTTGAATATTCTTCCAATAATTGACATACATTATAATGAGTATTCCCATGAACCAACTTGGCAATTCTTGGAAGTTTATGGTGCGTCGGTTACGTCTGATATTGAGGTTGCCCTTAAAGGATATGGTGATGGTATATTTGAAGTTACTGTTGATGGTTTTATATTTAAACGAGAATTGCCAGTTCCTAATGAAGACTAAGTGAACCAATTGCTCTATAAATTCTAATTTCATTTTGACTTAGATTAGAGATTTAGAGAAGAAATACTGATGCCTGTTTCGGATGAATTCATCGATTATGTTATTGACCAGCTTGCGGGCTGGGCCTATGTGTCCGTTCGCAAGATGTTCGGAGGTGCCGGTCTTTATTGCGATGGGAAAATGTTTGGGCTTATTGCCGATGACGTTGCTTATTTGAAAGTTGATGATTCGAATAGAGAAGATTTCATCAAAGCAGGATCGTCTCCGTTCAATCCGTTTCCAGAAAAAGCAAAAACAACAGTTATGCCCTATTATGAAATTCCTGCCGATATTCTGGAGGATCGTGGCCAACTGACCGCTTGGGCAGAGCGTTCCCTCTCCATCGCAAAGAAAATAAAGTAGATTTTCAAGTCATCTTGTCGTTTTTTTTATGATGTCTCGCTATTTTTCTTACACTCTATCCCAGGCGTTGTTAAAATGTCCCAGGTTTGTCTTCGGATTCCTGTGTTATATTTTTATATGATAAAAGAGGTAAGCAAAATGCCGAACGGAGAACAACAATCTTTGTCTCAAGGCCGGATAATGTCGATTGACGCCTTGAGGGGTTTCGATATGTTCTGGATCATCGGCGGCGGCAGAATCTTTCACAGTTTGCATGACGTATTTGACAATTCCACAACTGCGTGGATAAACACACAGCTTACGCATGTAAAATGGGAAGGTTTTCGTTTTGAAGATTTGATTATGCCCCTGTTTATGTTCATTGTTGGCGTTGTGATGCCGTTTGCTTTAAACAAACGTCTTGAACTGGGGCATAGTCAAAGTCGGCTGTATCGCCATATCGTCGTGCGGTTTGTGATTCTGTTTATCCTGGGTATGATTGCACAGGGACGTCTGCTTGAGTACGACCTGTCTCAACTGCGTATTTTCTCTAACACCCTTCAGGCGATTGCCGTAGGGTACTTAATCTCTGCGATAATAATACTCAACCTGAAACTCGTCTGGCAGCTAATAACGACTGGGGTCTTACTGTTGTTATTCTGGGCCCTGATGATGCTTGTACCTGTACCCGGGCATGGGGCGGGCGTATTGACACCTGAAGGAAATCTTGCGATTTATATCGACAGGCTTATTCTTGGCGGCTTCATAGATGGAACCGACCCGCCTTACACTTGGATTCTAAGCGGTATGACATTCACCTGTACGGTTATGCTTGGCGTATTCGCAGGGCACCTACTTCGTTCCCAAAAAACAAACAGCCGGAAAGTAATCCTGCTTGCGGCAATGGGTATCGGTTCACTGGTGCTCGGCTGGTTATGGAATTTTTGTTTTCCAATCATTAAACACTTGTGGACGAGTTCTTTCGTTCTTTATTCGGCAGGATGGTGTTTCCTTCTGTTGGTGCTCTTCTACCTGATTATAGATGTATGGGGTTTAAAGAAATGGGCCTTCGGTTTTAAGGTAATAGGGATGAATGCGATTGCGGTGTATATGGTGACACGAGTGTTTAATTTCCGTAACATCGGAGACATTTTCGTCGGTGGTCTTGAAAAATGGGTTGGTCCGTGGAACGGATTTATTCAGGCCGTGGCGGGTTTTGCTGTTGTCTGGCTGATATTGCTGTGGATGTATCGCAAAAAGACATTTATCAAAATCTAAATGCAACAATACAAAGTAAAACTATCATAGTTTGGAATTAGAAAAAGGAGAAGAATCTTGGATAATGACCAGCAGAATATGGTTGG
>JAVVFI010000179.1:0-10562 GCA_032250555.1 Sedimentisphaerales bacterium | reverse complement strand
GTAGCAATGACGGGTGAAATAACCTTACGTGGACTGGTTTTGCCCATTGGCGGCCTGAAGGAAAAAATCTTAGCGGCTCAACAGGCCGGCATAAAAACCGTCATACTCCCTGCCAGAAACAAAAAAGACCTCCCCGATGTGCCCAAAGAAGTCAAAAAGAATCTTCAGTTTAAATTTGCCAAAAATACCAACGATGCACTCAAATTCGCTCTGGGCTCTGAATAAAAGCAATTATCATTATTGCATTAAACCTTTATCCCTGTTCTCTCGATAATCGCTACTGCATTGGCAACACCATCTTCGTTGCGAATTTTTTCGCCCAACGATTCGGCATTTTGCCGAATTTTCTGGTCCGTCGTTACTTCGCGTATGGCGGCAGCCAGTTTTTCAACCGTCATTTTTTTCTGTGGAATGGGTTTACTACCCACACCAAGCGAGTAAACAAGCTGCCCCCAATATGGTTGGTCGCCAAAGAAAGGGCAAATAATAGTAGGACGACCTGCCCGTAATCCTGCGGCGGTTGTACCGGCACCTCCATGATGCACTACTGCGGTCACACGCGGGAAAAGCCAATCGTGTGGGACTTTGTCAATTTTGAAAATCCCATCTGGTAAATCATCCAAAACCAATCCCCCCCACCCTGTGGCAATAATACCTCGCACATTCGCTTGTTGCAGAGCTTCAATCACAATGTTTGCTATCCGTCGGGGATTGCGCCCGGCCATACTCCCAAAGCCAACATAGACGGGTGTTTCACCTTCGGCGAAAAAAGCTTTCAATTCGGCCGAAGGTTTCCATTCGTTCAATCGATTCAAAAACCAATACCCCGTTATATACGCATTGCCAGGCCAGTCATGTGGGCGTGGCACGACATGCGTGCTGAAAGGGTGCAGCACAGGGATCGGCCGGCCATCCGCCATGCGTAGCAGACTGGAAGATTTAGGGAATTTATGAAGGTTCAGGATATCCTGCCGAAATTTATTTATTGTCCCATTATACATATGAAAGCCCATGCGTACGAACGCATATGTGAGCTTGTTATACCAGCCGCCAATATTCCAATTTGGAAAACCAATGGTAGGAGATTCGGCTGTCGGTACAATCATAGGCAAGGGAAGTGCCATCATCACTGGCACACCGAGCTTTTCTGCAATGTGCACTCCACCTAACGCTTTGGGGTGGAAAAGCACAATATCAGGCTCAGCCGCTTGCGCCGCTCTCCATGAATCTTTGAGCATTTGCCTATTGATCGGCTTGGCTTTCTTCATCAACTTTATCGTTGTTTTGATTGTACCTGATATACCGTTTGTATTTTCCATTGCATCACGGCCTGCGTCCGAGTCCATCAGTTTGAGTAGTTCGTCCGTCATATAGCCATAGTCGAGTCCGTGGGAGCGAATAAACGGCTCAAAGCTGGAACTGGTGCAGAGCGTGACTTTATGCCCTGCCGCTTTTAAGCCTTTGCCTAATGCCACAAACGGCTGGACATCGCCGCGTGAACCGATAGTAAGGATGAATACGTTCATTCTGATCTTCCCACATGATCTTGTAAATGTACTTTTCACATGGATTGTTGGATGTTGCAAAAATGTTTCAGGCACATTTTCGTCGATTCGAACGCAAATTTGTCAATGGGTATTTCTGATGGATTGACCAAAATCAATTCCTCTATTTCAGCTTTGTCGATATCGGTGGGAAGTGTTTTAATTTTCGAATAAAAGAACAAATCACAAACGTTATAAACCACATCTTTATATTCATAAATATTTGGGAAAGAGCTTAAATATTGCAGAGTTCCAATCTCCATTTTCAATTCCTCTCGTATCTCTCTTTTTATTGCATCTTCTGCGGATTCTTTCGGATCTACAAATCCTCCCGGCAAATCCAGTTTTCCCTTGCCCGGATCTTCACCTCTTTTAGTTAAAAGTATCTTCTTGTCATACTCCAATATTACGGCAACTGCTGTAGCTATATTTTGATAAAATACAAAGGAGCATTTCTTACAATTGATTTTTTTAACACCATCGAAAAGTATGTCTCCCACTCCGCAGGAAGGACAATAGTTAAATGTTTTCATATCCCTAAAATGCCCCATAACATAATAATATATTCATTTGAGTTTATTCGTTACCTTAACCACATCCACCATTTCAGCTACATCATGCACGCGCACGATTGAAACACCTGACGCAACGCAAAGAGCAACCGTTGCCGACGTACCGAATACTCTCTCTGATGGCTTCTCTCTACCGGTAAGCTTTCCTATAAAGCTTTTCCGGCTTGTCCCTGCCAGAACTCGATAACCGGTAGCGATGAATTTATTGATGTTTCTCAATAATAAAACATTATGCTCTAAAGTCTTGCCGAAGCCGATTCCAGGATCGATAAAAATCATATTTGTCGCAATACCAAAATCCTCAGCTCGCTTGGCCCGCCCTATCAGATATTCCACTACCTCACCAACCACATCCTCGTACTTCGGCTCTACCTGCATTGTTGCGGGCGTTCCCTGCATATGCATCAAGACCACCGGCACATTGTGTTTGGCCGCCAGTTTGGCCATCCGCTCATCACTCAAAGCAGTTATATCGTTCAGCATACCCGCCCCTGCTTCCAGAGCGGCTTTGGCAACATCATACTTGCAGGTATCAATGCTAATCGGCACACTTATCTTTTCACACAGCACCTTTATCACAGGAACTACGCGTTCGATCTGATCTTCATCCGAAACAGATGCAGAACCAGGCCGGGTCGATTCACCACCCATATCTATTATAGCGGCACCTTCTGCCGCCATTTGCATACCACGCTCGACCGCCCTTTCGAAACCAAAGAATTGACCACCATCGCTGAAGGAATCCGGCGTCACATTTAAAACCCCCATCACAACACAACCAGCCGAAAAATCCAGCGTTCCCCTCGGCCACTCAACAATATTATCGCAACATCTTTTCATTTTTACATTTTACTTTTTACTCGTTTCGAATCCAATCCCTTTGAGCTTTTTAGCTAACGTGCTGTTTAGGTCTTCAACCAATACCTTCGTATTTTGAAATTCTCTGCGGACGTGATACTTCTTCCGCAGCCCATCAAAATATTCACCTCTTTTGTTTTCTGGCTTATCAGCAATCCGGCGGAGACTGTTATCATCTTCTCTGATATCGTAAATCTTCCGCACGACATCAGATAGCATTTCCTGCTCATTATCTGTTGGCTCTATTGTCAATTGACGGACAACAGGTTCTGGCAAAAAATCTTCTATATTATACTTGGGGCTAAGTCTAAAATACTCACAAACCGCCTTATAAATCATAATCATTCCGGAAATCTTGCCATCCAGCGAATATCCGGCAATATGCGGTGTGCCGATATCAACCATTTCCAAAAGCTCTATATCGATATTAGGCTCATTTTCCCAGACATCAAGAACCACCGCTTTCAATCGACCAGACCGTATCACCGCTTTCAATGCCTCACTGTCAACCACTCCTCCGCGCGAAGCATTAACAAATACACACCCTTTCTTAAGAGATTTGAAAAATCCCTCGTCAGCCAAATGATATGTCTTATCAATACCCTCAAAAGTCAATGGCGTATGGAACGTTATAAAATCGCAATCATACAGATCTTTTAACGGCAAATATTTCTTCTCACTGGTTTGCCTCTGTAAAGGTGGATCGTTCAAATAAACCCGCATCCCTAAAGCGGCGCATTTTTTCGCCACTCTGCCTCCGACATTGCCAACACCTATAATGCCTATCGATTGGCCTTCGAGATTAATATCATATTTCTGAGATACTTCAAGCAGCCCGGCAATAACATATTCCGCCGCCGAGTTGGCATTCGAACCAGGTGCCGACGTAAAACCGATATTGTTCCTCTGCAGAAAGCCAATATCAACATGGTCAAAACCGATGGTGGCAGTAGCTGCAAAACTTACCTTGCTGCCAGCCAGCAAATCCGCATTCACTTGCGTAATGCTCCGAACCAAAAGAACATCGGCATCTGCAACAACATCCGGTGTTATCCCCCGGCCGCCAACAGTTATAACCTCCCCGATGGAAGAAAAACACTCTTCCACAAACGGAATATTAGCATCTGCAATTATCTTCATTTAATCATCGTACCTCTTACTTAAATGCTTAAAAAACAATCTTATCGAAAAGTATATTGAATTAAATCCGAATAGCAAGAAAACTGTAACATCCTTTTAAACACTGGAAATATTTACTTGACCAGAAGAGAGCTAATATGATATATATTTAATAAGATGACCTTCGATGGAAGGAGGCAGCATCAACTCGTAAGGTATTTTGAATATCAATTTGCCAATCCCGTAAAAGCGGCTTCTTGATGCTTATCGAAAAAAACGAATATATTTTTAAAGCATAAAGAAGCCTCCAATACTGCTTTAATTCAGTTAGTAGGAAAATTATTATGTATTCCAAATTATTAACTATTGTTATTGTTCTCTCAATTTTATTATTGAATACAATTACAATTGCCGCCCCTGTTGATATCACAAAACCGGGAGACACAGTCATTGGAGTTCCAAATGATTCAGATTGGCCCGGTAATGAAGCCCCTCTCCTGGCTATTGATGATAACACCTCGACAAAGTACCTGCATTTCAAAGGAGATTTTGAGCCCGATCCAGGGACCGGTGGCGCTGGTTTCCGAGTTACACCATCAACCAGCCAGAGCATTGTTACCGGTTTAACTCTAACCACAGCTAATGATGTACCGGGCCGGGATCCGATTGCATTTGAACTCTATGGCTCTAATTTCAGTATAGATGGGCCTTATACGTTGATTGCCGGTGGCGATATAGTAGATTTCAGTCAGCCGGCCGAATGGCCGCGTCACACAATAAACGAAACTGAGATTATGTTTGACAATGACCAGCCATACGACCACTACCAACTTTTATTCACAGCCATTCGAGGCCCGATAGGTGGTTCTGTCAATAGTATGCAAATCGCTGAAGTCGAACTATTAGGGATGACACCAATAGCCTACAATCCCAGGCCATCTGACGGTGCATATCATCCGTTTTCATGGGCAAACCTTGTCTGGACTCCGGGAGATAACACAGCTTCGCATGACGTGTACTTCGGTGATAATTTTGATAATGTGAATCTCGGCTCCGAAGGCACGTTCCAGGGCAATCAATCCAACTCATCTTTTGTCGTCGGTTTTCCAGGATATTTTTTACCGGAGGGCCTCATACCGGAACAGACATATTACTGGCGTATAGACCAGGTTGAAACCAACGGTACTATGATACACAAAGGACCCGTCTGGAGCTTCACTATTCCACCAAAAATCGCTTATGGGCCTACCCCCGCTGATAGTGTCGAACTTACCGACCTGGATTTGAACCTAAGCTGGATGCCTGGTGTTGATGCGAAACTACACATCGTTTATTTGGGTGACAATTTTGACGATGTAAATAATGCCGCAGGCGGAATCCCCCAGTCAGATACTATCTACTCTATCAAGAACCTTGAGCCGGACAAAACATACTATTGGCGGGTCGATGAGCTTGACGCCATAACAACTAACAAAGGCAGCATCTGGAGCTTTAAAACACCTCCGGATATCCCTTTGGATAACCTCAACCTTGTCGGCTTTTGGAAGTTCGATGAAGGTTATGGAACCATTACACTCGATAACTCAGGATATGGCAATCATGGACACTTTGTTGGTAATCCACAGTGGATAACAGGCTATGATGGAAATGCCTTGGAATTCAACGGCTCTGGTGATTTTATCGATTGCGGCAACAATCCCAGCCTTAGAATTTCAGGCGAAGTAACATTAACAGCCTGGATCAAAATTGCTAATCTGAATATTGACCAAAAAATTGGCGGCAACCAGGATGGTACTAATGGTGGTTTTAAGATGGGCATATTCAGTAACAACAAAGTCGAATTTGAAATTCGCTCAGCCGGCAACTCAGCCACTCTCAACAGGAATGTTAACGGCGGTACAGAACTCATCGAGGATACTTGGTATCATGTGGCTGGTGTCTATTCTCAAGAGGATGGTTATATAAAGACATATGTTAATGGAAACCTGGATAGACAATTGGCAACAACAGAAGAACTCGATGCTTCACCGGGAAATTTCTATCTTGGTTGCGAGCCTTTCAATACTGGCACAAACAATTTCAATGGCGTCTTGGACAATGTTCGTCTTTACAACACGGCGTTGATAAAAAATGAGATTATGAAGATAATGCAGGGTAATCCATTACTCGCCTCAATCCCTGATCCGGCTAACGGCTCGATACCATCAATTAAAGAGGCATCATCACTGAGTTGGTCCCCTGGAGAAAATGCTTCGCAGCATGATGTGTACTTCGGTACAGATAAAGATACCGTGGCTAACGCAGATACTACCGATACAACCGGTGTTTATAGAGGACGGCAGAACCTTACAACCTACAATCCTCCGGAAATCCTTGAATGGGGCAGCGGTCCCTACTACTGGAGAATTGATGAATATAATCATGATGATTCTATCACAAAAGGTGCGATCTGGAGCTTTTCAGTAGCTGATTATCTCCTCGTGGATGATTTTGAGTCTTACAATGACCTTAATCCCGATGAACCCTATAGTAACAGAATATTTAATGCATGGGTGGATGGATATAACAATCCAACAATAAACGGATCTATCGTTGGCTATGCGGTATCTCCTTTTGCTGAGCAGACTATAGTTCATAGTGGTTTTCAGTCGATGCCTTTTTCCTATAACAACTCCGTTGGCATATCTGAGGCGACTTTAACACTAACTTACCCGCGCGACTGGACTGAAGAAGGCGTTGGAGTATTATCGCTGTGGTTCCGAGGTGACTCCTCTAATGCTGCAGAGCCTATGTACTTAGCTCTAAATGGCACTGCCATTGTCAATCATGATAATCCTAATGCTGCACAGATAGATAACTGGACCCAATGGAATATTGATTTGCAGGAATTCGGCGTGAATCTTACTAAAGTAAATACGATTACTCTTGGCTTCGGCAACAGAAACAATCCGGTAGTCGGTGGTTCAGGTCTTGTGTATTTTGACGACGTTCGGCTGTATCGCCCGGCACCATAAAGAAGAATTTACACGATAGCTTCGTTCAGAACATTTCAAAATAGGGAAATGAGACGTTATGGTTTCGTGTCTCTTTTTCGTGTGGATAGAAGAATCAAATTCATTAATCCCTGAGTATCTCTGGCGGCAAACCATCGCTGCTCGAAATGCTTTTCCTGTGCAATTTGAGCTATTGCCATCAGGGCTCTGAGGTGATAATTACGTTCATCTTTACTGCCCGCCAGAATGAACATTATCCTGACCGGATCCGGAGCATGTGGAAAGATGATGCCCTCACGCGCACGAACAAGCAGAATATCGAATTTATTGTTACCCTCCACGACTATATGTGGTATGGCAAAGCCAGGCTGAACTACTGTCCCGCCATCTGCTTCACGATGGAGGAACTTCTCGAACAGTACGTACTCGTTTGTATCCAGCCTATCGGCTAAAATGGCCGAGACCTGCCGGAAGATTTTTTCCGCTTTTTCTTCGCCATGAATATCCAGGATTTCACATCCTCTTATAAGCTCATCGAACCTGTCCTCGATTATATTGTCTCTTTCGAGCAGAATATCCCGAAGCTCGTCCTCGAGCGTGACGGTTTTAAGCTCTCTGTCGGTAACTCGCTCTACCACGTGCATAACCGCCGAGGCCCTGCTGACTCGCCTGCAAACATAAAGCCAATACCACGCGGCGCTCAAACCGATAAAACCGGCGGTTATAAGTAACGGCACAGTTCCCATATCTATTATTAAAGCGCTGTAAGCAACGATGGCGGCAATGTGAATATAGGGATATAACGGTGATTTGAATCTCGGCCGATAGCTTTGTATTTTGCTCTCGCGCATTATAATCACGCTGGCATTGACTAAAATGAAAAGTATTAACATTAAGGTGGAGGCGGTTTTCACTAAAACTTCAAGTTCGAGAAAAACAATCGCCAGAATCATAAATCCGCCCGTGAGCAGTATGCTGATGTGGGGCGTCTTATATCTGCCGCTGATACGCGATAAAAGCGGCGGTAGCAATTGATCCCTGCTCATTGCCATAGGTGACCGCGACGCTGCGAGGATGCCGCCATTAGCAGTGGTCACAAAAGCCGCAACAGCGGCGAGAGCCAGGATTACAAAACCAAGCACTCCCATAAATTTACCGGCTGCAATGGAAATCGGCGCATAGCTGACGGCGAGTTCCTCCCCATCCACAACACCGACTGTTATTATGATTACACTTATGTATAATACGGTTACGACAAACCAAGCCATGACCATTCCGAAAGGAAGGTTCCTACCGGGGTGTTTTACCTCTTCAGCAATGCTGGCAACTTTAGTCAAACCCCCAAAACTAATAAAAACCAGACCCGCAGTTGCAAATATCGCAGACCAGCCTTTTCCCATAAACCCCTTAAAACGAACAGCTTCAACTGACCCGCTGCCAAAAAGTACAAAAAAGGCCAGTATCGCAAGTAATATCCCCACAAGCAATACTTGAAATCTGCTTGTATGTTTAACGCTTACTACATTAAGCACGGTAAATCCGACACAGCAAAAGGCCGCTATAGCTTTGATATACCACGGCTCAAGCTCAATAGAGAAAATCATCTGCAACACAATCTCAATGAGAACAGCCATTCCGACAACGGCAAAAGCGCTCTTCAAAGCCAACGAAAACCAGCTCGCCAATCCGCTGAACACACCCCAGATCGGGCCTAAACTCCGCTCAACAAAAAAATACGTCCCCCCCGCTCTCGGCATTGCCGTGGAAAGTTCGGCTTTGCTGAGGACACTGGGAATTATCATAATTGATGCAAAAAGATAGGATAAGATTACGGCAGGTCCCGCCTTTGCAAAAGCTAAAGCAGGCAATACAAATAAGCCTGAACTTATCATTGCTCCGGCCGCTACGGCAAATACATCAATAGCACCAAGCTGTTTACTGAGCTTTATCACCTTAAAACATCCCTGTTATTACTCGTATCTTCTATAAACATTACATACTTTTATAAGAACAAAAGTAAATTATGCTCTTATTTCGCATTATACCAATACAGTGTAGTTTTCAACAGAAATACTAATCATTGGACAAAACCGTCCACTTTTTTTATTATAATCCATAAATCCGATTTATGGTATAGCTTCAAGGTATTGACATTAAAACTGCATTTGATTTGAGAGGGCAAGTAAATGGTTAACAGAAGAGATTTCCTTCGTTCTATCACATCAGGTGCTATGGCATTAACCTTGACGCAGCCTCTCTTTTCAAAAACCAACGAGATAGAAAAGCCGAATATCATCCTTTGTATGGCGGATGACATGGGCTGGGGTGACACAGGATTCAACGGCAATAAGATTATCAAAACCGGCAATCTGGATGCAATGGCCAAAGCTGGAATGCGGTTTACGCGTTTTTATTCCGGTGCACCGGTATGCTCACCTACTCGTGGAAGCTGCCTTACAGGCCGCCATCCCTATCGATATGGAATCTTTTTTGCGAACACCGGACATATGCGCAAAGAAGAAGTGACCTTAGCCGAAACCTTGAAAACACAAGGATACACAACAGGTCATTTCGGTAAATGGCACCTTGGAACACTTACTACAAAAGAAAAGGATTCTAACCGCGGCGGCCCGAAAGGCGCCAAACACTACTCACCGCCATGGAATAATGGATTCGACGTATGCTTTTCGACTGAAGCAAAAGTCCCTACTTGGAATCCAATGAAAAAGCCGGATACAAACGAGCCTTATGGAACCTACTATTGGACGCAGGACGGCACAAAGGTTACAGATAATCTCCAGGGTGATGACTGTCGGATAATAATGGACCGTGCGGTTCCATTTATCGAAAATGCCACAAAGAAAAGAAAGCCTTTCTTCGCAGTTATCTGGTTTCATACGCCACACTTACCGGTTCTGACAGGTCCAAAATACAGAAAGATATATTCACAATACAGCGAAGATGAGCAACATTACTACGGATGTATTACTGCTCTGGATGAACAAATTGGCCGGCTTCGCAGCCAGTTGCGAGAGCTTGGAATATCTGATAACACTATGTTTTGGTTTTGCAGTGACAACGGCCCTGAAGGTAAAGACGGCAAACACGGCCGAACTCGAGGCTCAGCCGGGCCATTCCGTGGACGCAAGCGCAGCCTGCTAGAGGGCGGCGTACGCGTACCGGGCCTTCTTGAGTGGCCTGCCCATATCAAAGCCGGGCAGGTAACCGATTTTCCATGCTCCACATCCGACTATTTCCCGACGGTTATGGACATACTCGGATTTAAGATGAAAGGCCAGCCTGAGCCTATTGACGGAGTAAGCCTGTCACCGTTGATTAATGGTAAAATGCAAAAGCGTCCAATGCCAATAGGATTTGAATCCGGCAGTCAGCTTTCACTGACGGATAACCGTTACAAAATATATAGCAGTAATAAGGGCAAGACCTATATGCTCTTTGATCTGCTCGAAGACCCC
>JAVVFI010000178.1:0-10604 GCA_032250555.1 Sedimentisphaerales bacterium | reverse complement strand
CCCCGGCTATGTCCTGGCTTAAAAAAATAACTATCAGCTAAAATACTTCTTTCAATTACGGTTCGTTTATCGGCTTACTCATGGCATTGAGAGGCTCTTCGATAGTTAATTTGTCTCCCAAAATTTCAGCAAGGTTCGGTAAATCATATACTTTTAATGCACCGTGCACAGTATTTACGAATTGATTCACAGATATTCCTGATTCGATTACATCAGACCAGGAAACAAGTCCTCGTATAAGCTTGACCGACCCGAACAATTCCTGTTCGAGCGCCGCCGCATGCAATGCCGGGATACAAACGTTACCTATCGCTACCAGGTTTACCTCTCCATCTCTTTGCTCTTTCAAAAATCTTGCGCAGGTCAATATATCTTCGGCTCGCATTCCGACATAGGACCGGCCCAATAGATAGGCCGTATAAACATTTTTCCAGTCTGTTCCTGTCGCTTTGCCAAGTGTACCTTTTGTGACCTGATCCGTTTCACCAGTGCCACTCAAATCTACGGCTAAAACCGACCGCCCCGCTTTAACTAACTTTTCAATAGACCCGCCCGCCTCGGCATCTGCGCTTTTGCCCTTCTCATTGATATACAACACCATGCCCTTGGCTCGTCCTTGTTTGGCTGTAAACATTAGGGCCGGAAGATATATACCGTCTTCAGCTTTGATAACCATTTTTTTTATAAAGTATCCGTCTCGCTCGATAACTTCCAGTTGTTCTACTTTCAGTTCCGGCAGTTCCTCTAACTTTCGGATACCCGTTATTGTGCGTATCTGATTAAGTAATTCACTTTGAGATGATCTTGTCCAAAGTCTCTGTCGCTGTTTTGCTAAACTCTTTTCATAGTCCCTGTTCAAATCATAAGTTGACCGCGCCCCTTCTATGGTCATAACTTGGCCGCTCGGTGAACACTGAATCTCTTCTTCGCTGAGCAATTTAATCTCCGGCTCGGTTATCGGTTCGTCTTTGTTAAGCAGCCACCGCGACATCCATCTTACGACGCCCTGCCGCTGAATCTGATTGTAATTGTGAGAGGCATCATTTTCCAAAAGATCTATACGCTCAGCAAACTCCATACGTGTATAGAGACGCTTGGCGTACCTAAAAGAGTTCCAGACCCCCTGGATATCAAAAAAGTCATTAGTCGCGGCGCAGATGAGAGTCGGTTTCGGCGCCCGCATCATAATATAATCCGCGTGGTCCATCCCGAAAGCAATCTGCCCGTAAATGTTCTGTTCAGCGTCCTGTGGCCCGATGGTTGATAAAAGGCGCTCGAAACTGGTAATGTAACAACTCGGTGCCGCCGCAGCGACGCGGTCGTCAAGTGACATCAGGTGCGAGGTCTGAGTCCCCCCGCCGCTGTTGCCCGTGCAGCCGATACGCTTTGGATCAATTTCCGGACGCGATTGCAGATAATCAATTCCCCGCATACTGTCCCAGAGTTCGAACCAGGCGGTATTGCGGCCGAGAAGAATACTGCCGACCCCTAACATCGTGTGGGCCCTTGTTCCCTGTAGCTCAGGTAATTGCGATAACATTTGATTGCGTTCACCTTGGTCGATTGGGTCAAAGACCAATCCAGCCATACCGTTTAAGGCCAGCAGCGCTCCCATAGTCTGGTAGGCCTCTGACGCCTTTCCATTTCGGCTGTGACCGCATGGTACCAGCACGCCGGGGTAAGGTGCTTTGTGTTTTTTCGAATCTGGCAAAAACAATATGCCGCTCACAAAGTGCTTCGGCTGGCTCTCGAAGATAATTTTTTCTACTTTATAGCCGCTTCGATGGATTTCACCGGTAATGCGCGCTTTCAGAGGTGTTCGCCGGGGCAAAGGCCCAATGGCTTCGAGAAATTTGCTGCGAAGGCTCTTTTGGTACTCGGTTATCTGCTCGGGGCTCTTGCGCTGCTCATAGTCTGCTTTCCATCTATCGAACTCCTTTTGTGCCTGGCTAAGCAGGTAATCTTTCATCATATCAACCGGCTTGACACCGTTAATACTTTCAGGAAGAACCCGAAGATTCTCCTCCGCAAACATTACGGTATTAACAACCAAAGACAGACATACAACAAAGATGCACATATTTTGCCGACTCATAATTCGCCTCCTGTTATCTGATATTTCTTTTGTTTTAGCCTGCTGTTATTTCACGGGCAGCTCATATAGCGATATACTCAGTGCGGGTACTTTAAGCGTACTCGATACACCATCAATCGCCTTTTCAACTATTCCTACACGAGCTTCTTCGCCCGGTTCATTGTAGGCCATTGGGTCTTCGTTGGCGATTAGCCACAACTGTCCTCTTCCTGTAAATCGGGCGCCTTCCACATCAATCGGTAGCTCATGTTCCTGCTCGGTTGGATTTACAATGGCGATGGTCAAAGCCTTGCGGTCGCTTGTCCATGCCGCTGAAATATCAAGCGGATATGTCTCGCCGGTGACAGCAACAGGGATCGTCCCGAAATGGTTGCGGTAGAGTTTCAATACCAGTCCTGTTGTCTCGAATGCCGCTTCTGTTTTCGTGGTCTTTATACAGCCGATGACGTTTACCGTCTGGGCATAATTGGCAAGGAAGATCATATCTGAATGACGGAAATATTCATGCAGCCCTTTGGCGATACCCAGACCGTCTTTATGGAAATAACGTGTCCCTAACTCGCCGAACTGATGCGGGCCGTACCAGTAGTTCCACTCGGTCATTGCTATTCGGATATCTTTTTCTTTAAGAGAATCCAGTTTTTGACGCAGCTGCTTATGAAACTCGACTTTTCGCTTGATATTGTCTGCGATTTGAGATGTATGTTCAATCAAACCCTGTTTTTCCTGACAATAGAAATGTTCGGCTATAAGATCAATATGGTCCGAACAGTCTTTTAATAATCCTTCACTCCAGTCACCTGCATTACCGGATGCGATTGGAACGATATCCGGGTCCACCTCTCGCATCTTATCCACAACCCAGTTGTGCTTCAGAATATAATGACTCAACTGCATATAACCGAGTTGCCATCGTCCCCACATTTCGTTACCAATCGCCCAGTAGCGAAGATTAAAAGGTTCAGAGTCACCATTTTTCGCCCTTAAGGCCCCCATAAGTGTATCGGTCGAGCCGTTGGCATATTCCAGTTGGGCCGCCGCTGAATATGCGTCTCCGAAACCCGTGTTGACCGTCACTAGCGGCTCGGTATTTAGCAGACGGCAGAAATGAATAAATTCATGGAAGCCGAAGTCATTGTGCTCTACGCCTGTCCATGCCGGATTTTTACGAGGAGGCCGGCGATCACGTGGGCCGATTCCGTCACGCCAGTCGTATCCGCTCACGAAGTTGCCCCCCGGCCAGCGGTACATCGGGGCGTTAAGTTCTTTAAGCAGTTTCATCGTATCGGCGCGCATACCATCGATATTATCTGCCGGCATAAGGGATACCGTACCCACGAAGCATGCTCCCATTGCTATATCGGAAACTTCGATTTGCAGCTTACCTTTTGAAGTATCCGCCCCGGCTGTAAACTTGAATGGAAATCTGCCATAATCTTTGGAAACAATAAGGTTTTGTATGGATTCGCTTTCATCTCGTTCATCACCCCACTGAAGCGATACTCTTACGTTTGTACTTTCATCTTGCGGTTTTAGATAAATATAGCCGACGTATTGTTTACCTTTTACAAGTCCCAGGTCAAGTTGTTGGATACCGTTGCCGGGCTGGATCAGTGGCGTATGTTCGCCGACAAATGAATCTTCTTTGACCATAGTAACCGAATCGGACGAGCCGACTATTTGCCACGGTGACGAGCCTACTACCGCGAACGGATTGTCCCTGGGAATACTGCGTCTCCTGCTGTATGGATTGTAATTCTCAGTAATCGGGAAATAGAACTTACGGTCTTCGAGCATTTCCGACCAGATGCCGCCGTAAATGCATCGGCCGAGGTGCTCTATAAACTGGCCGTAAACATACTTCGAGATTGGCTCGGAGCTTCTTTCTGCATCGATCTTGACCGCCGGCTTCATAGTTTTAGTGGAAAGCAGCTCAAGATTCACATCGTCAAACCACGCTTTGCCTTTGGCACGCCCCCAGCCGCCGAACAGGCAGTTAATCTGCACCGCGGCATTGTCGCTTGTATCAAATTCCAGCTCCACCTTTGTCCAGTCCTTGGTCCCGGTCACCGCCGGTGTTTGCAGAGGCTGGAGGTTGTGCAAATTCAGAAGGGCGCCCTTGCTTGAGCCGGCAACCAGATTTTCAGTCTTTATCCAGGCGGACAGCCTGTATTTTGAATGCGGCTTGACTGTTGCAGTAGTCAACCAGCCGGCGTCAGCGCCATTTTCAGAAGATATCATTACACTTCTCTTACCTGTTCGATATTCGGATGAATATTCGAATTCGGCTCTTCCGCCGTATGTTTGCCGCTTCCATGCGACAGGTTGATTATCGGTTGCCTCTTCGAAAGAAGCATTTCGAATCATACCTTTGGGCGTTACAGGCTGTGCCGTTGTCTCATTACTTGCCAGCCAGACCGCCATTTCACCCGCTCCTCGGTGCGCCCACGCATAATAAGGAATCGCTGTGAAATCCTGCTCTTTCTTTAACAGGGTCTTGCCGTCATCGGAATAGCTCAGCCCCATAGCCTTGGCGCGAACTACGGAAACGCCATTGAGCATATCTTTACGATATTCACTTGTTAGCATGGCATCATCCGGCAGAACTATGTTCAGCACATGGCCGTCGTTGTCCGGCCATTCAGCGCAATATACAATGGGACCCCGCTCGATTGCCACCATCCCAACGTCTTCTGCCACCTTCTCGTGTGCCAGCACACGACGTACCGGCATCGGCAGGTTTAATTCAATTACATCGCCCTTCTTCCACCGACGATTTAAGCGGGCGAAACCCTTGTCCATATTTAAAGCGGTTGTTTCACCGTTAATTTTCAGAGAAACTTTTTCTTCACGGCTCATTGCGTATCGATACAAATCACTTGGCACCGGTTTATTCTGTGCCCAACCGGGAATGCGAATGCACATGGTGAAATTTGCCGATTCTTCAGGATCAACTGTTATTTTGATCGCTCCGTCCCAGGGATATCGAGTCTCCTGTTTTATCTGTACTGTGTTTTCTTTCATCACGACAGTGCCTGAACCTCCCGTGAACAGATTGACATACAGATTGCTTCCTGCCTGAGCGTATATATATCCGGGAACCGAAGATACGAAACGCGTCATATTACCCGGACAGCAGGCGCAGCCGAACCATGGACTGCGTTTATGCTGACCTTGCGAGGCAAGAGGATTGGGATAAAAGAATGTGTTACCCTCCAGTGACACACCTGAAATCAAACCGTTATACAAAGTCCGCTCCAGCACATCGATATACTTTGCGTCACCGTGAAACAGAAACATCCGGTGGTTCCACATAACGTTTCCAATAGCCGCGCATGTTTCGCAGTAAGCTGTTTCATTTGGCAGTTCGTAATTTTTGCCGAAGGCCTCACCGGAACCTCTCGCCCCGATACCCCCGGTGAGATACAGTTTTTTCGTAACCACGTTCTCCCATATCCGGTCTATTGCCTTAAGATAACTTCGATCTCCGGTCAGCGCCGCAACATCCGCCATACCGCAGTACATATAAGATGCACGGACAGCGTGACCTACCGCTTCTTCTTGCTCGACAACTTTCCTATGCGACTGATTATATGGATTTCCACCAGGGCCGCGGGTATCAAGAAAAAACTTGGCCAGCCTAAGATACTTATCGTCACCTGTAGCCCTATAGAGTCTGGCCAGACCCATCTCGATTATCTGGTGACCCGGCGCAGTCTCATTCTTGCCCGGCCCGAAAACCGTGTCCAGAAAGTCGGCGTTCTTTATAGCGACATTCAGCAGGGTACGTTTACCGGTGGCCTGATAGTGCGCCACCGCCGCCTCGTAGAGATGGCCCATGTTATACAATTCGTGACTGCCGCTGAGTTTTGACCAGCGTTTATCACCATACCAGTTGATTAAGTTCTTCGCCTTGTTTGTCCGGCAAGTGAATAGGTAGCCATCGTCCTCCTGTGCAGCCGCAATCTTGACTATCAATACATCGAGATATCTGTCAAGCTTCTGATCTGGCTGAACGTTCAAAGAGTATGAAGCCCCTTCGAGAATTTTATACGGGTCCGTATCATCGAAAGGAAAGCTGGCTCGATGTTCGCCTTTCATCAGCCCGCCTGCTATGGCAAAATTATCAATCCGGCCGGTCTCTTCGCACTTTCCGAAAGCATAAGGAATCGACACCTTTCGGTTCGTCTCAATCCGAGGTGCCCAGAATTCGTCCATAAGTTCAACATCGGTAAATGGTACCGGGCCAATAGGATAATCCTTTGAGGTATTACTCTGTTCTGCGGCACTACATACCTGAAGACCAGTTGCCAGGCAAATAAACAATACTAATATTGCTCTCTCGTTTACCCTCATGATATGCTCCTTTCGATTTTGCAGCACATTTTATTCGGCTGATAAATTGTTTTTAAGTCTCTCGGTCTAACGATGATGATAGACATCCCAGCCCATATAGTTTTCAAGAGCTTCTGCTATTGCGTCGGCTTTTTCTATCTTGTTTACAGCAACGTGATGTTCGAAGCCCAGCCGGCATATGTATTCCAAAAGCCTCTGAAGGTGTGCAATTTTCATCACGCCGTATCCGCCGAATGATTCGAGTTTGTCGTTTGTAAATTCACCCTCACCTACATAAACACTGACAACACCCGTGCTATCGTCGGTGGCGGTCCTGCAGAAAGTCGCCTTACCCGGTGCTATCCTGCCGACGATGGTTCCGTAAGTGTTCTCCTTCCCCACGGCGCCTGCAATAATCTCCTGGTAGTCCATTTTGGAACTTTTGAAAAATGACTTTGGAAGATTACTGCAATGGAACAAGACCGTCTTGTCAGGATCAGAGCCGTAATTATTGTTCCAGTCCAGCAGTGCGCTGGGCGCCCCCCCTGCCAATTGAAGAATATACATCCCTAACAAACCCGTAATATCAACCTCGCACGCACTCGGGACCAGCGACTCGCTCATGATGCTCATAAGCGTACAGGGCACTATCCCAAAAAATTCCTCAAGAGAAGTCCAGCACTGAATAGCCGTGCCGTCAAGCTCTGTTTCTTTAATCCATTGATCCACAACATAACCGAATTTGGCCATCTTTAAGAGTTTGTCGGCCGGGATTGAATTGGTTGAGATATATTTCTTAATGGCATTCAATTTTCTCTTTACTGCACTCTCGTTATCAGCGAGCCGGTCAACTCTCCCGAGAATTTCGGATAAATCAATCGTCTCAACCGAAATACCGGAAAGTTCGAGAATTTTTTCACTGAAGCGGACAGTATTAAAAGCACCGGTGCGGGCCCCGATAGCGCCGAACCTGGCGTTCTCCAGACCTTTAATAATTCTGCACACCGAAGCAAAATTATCCAAATCTTTTTTAAACTCGGCCGATGCAGCTTTAACTGTGTGTGAACCGGTCAGCGTAAATGGAATACCTGCTTGCCTTAGATTATTACAGACACTCATCTTGCCGCAGAAAGAATCTCGTCTGTTGGCTAAGGTCATCTTGTCCTTATTATCAGGTTCGGCGTGGATTAAAATCGGAACGTTAAGCCCTGAGCGTTTGATTGTCTCGGCCACTCCCTTTTCATCACCAAAGTTTGGTAGTGTTACTATTATCCCGTCAATCTTATCAGACTTTTCTGAAAAAAGGGCTGCACATTTCTTGGCATCATCGAAAGTCTCAACCGCCCCGTATTTCGTCTGCTGCATCGATAAAGCAACCGAATTGAAACCGTTTTTCTTAAGCACATCGAGTATATTTTTCCTTCCCTGTTTTGCTAACTCATCCGGGAAAAAACCTCTGTTTCCAACGATTACTCCGAACGTTGTTTTTTTCATTTTTATTTCTCCTAAAAATATCAAAAGACAAAATTAAATTTGCCCGTAATAAGCATTCTTGCCGTGTTTCCTGAGGTAGTGCTTGTCAAGCAGAGCCTGACTGATAGGTTTCTGTTGGGGATTTACTGTTATAGTTCCGAGAGCCATTGTTGCCGTCTGCTCCAGCACAACCATAGTCTCAACAGAAGCTGCGGCGGATTTGCCCCAGGTGAAAGGGGCATGGTTAGCGACAAGCACCGCAGGCATTTTTGTTGGATCCAAACCGGAAAATCTCCTGACTATACACTTTCCTGTGTTTAGCTCATAATCGCTTTGTATTTCTTTTTCCGTCATTACATCGGTAACTGGTACCGACCCGTAAAAGTAATCGGCCCCGGTTGTTCCGAAACATGGCATTTCACTGCATGCCTGTGCCCACATGGTTGCCCCGGTTGGATGGGCGTGGCATATTCCGCCGATAGTGTCGAAATTTCTGTAAAGTTCAAGATGGGTCGGTGTATCCGACGATGGATTGAGTGTCCCTTCGACAATATTTCCATCCAGATCAAGTAATACTATTTTCTCTGGTGTAAGCTCGTCGTACAAAACACCGCTGGGCTTTATAGCTATCACACTTTTCGAGCGGTCTATTTCGCTTACATTACCCCAACTGTAAATGACAAGTTTTTGCTTCTGCAGTTCAAGGTTCGCATCACAAACAGCTTTTCGTAAATCCTCGTACACAGGCATGCCTCTCAAAAATCAAACGCTGTCTTTTATATCCAAAAGCTCTTTCATAACATTGGCTAATTTCCCGGAATAATCCGTCGTCCCAAAAGCATCATGTAACTGTTTATAAAGGGCATATAATTTTGTATAGATCTTGTGATTTTCCTCTATGGGTTCATAAGTAGCATCTTTAATACCGCACATGGCTCCCTGGGCCTCGGAGAAATTGTCATAACCGCCGGCTTTCTTGCCGGCTACAACAGCCCCTGCGATACACGAACCCAGCGCACAGCTCTGGGCCGAACGGGAAATGTTCATTTGTCTCCCCGTCACATCAGCATAAATCTGCATAAGCAGAGGATTCTTTTCAGCAATCCCCCCGCAGTTTATTACCTCTGAAACTTTAACGCCGTATTCCTCGAATCTATTGATAATTGTAAGGGCCCCGAACGCGGTCGCTTCTATCAGTGCCCTGTAAACCTCTTCCGGCCTTGTATGCAATGTTTGTCCCACTAATAGTCCTGTAAGTCTCTGGTCAACGAGTATTGTTCTATTGCCGTTGTTCCAGTCGAGTGCCAAAAGCCCTGATTGGCCCGGTTTGAGTTTCGCAGCCCTTTCGGTTAGAGCTTCATGAGAGCCGGCATCTTTTCCGCCGGGCTGGATGTAATTAACGAACCAGTTAAAGATGTCACCTACCGCCGATTGCCCCGCCTCAAGACCGAAGAAGCCCGGCAGGATAGAACCATCGACGATACCGCATATTCCGGGCACATCCGCTAATTCACCGCTTGTCTCAAACACAAGCATATCACATGTACTGGTGCCGATTATTTTTATCAGTTTGCCCGGAGCGATACCGGAACCTACTGCACCCAGATGAGCGTCGAAGGCCCCTACAGCTACGGGAATACCGGCGGGCAAACCGAGCTTCTGTGCCCATTGCTCCGTAAGTGTTCCCGCCTGAGTTTCTACAGTATAGGTTTCTTCATACAGCCTCTCGCGAAGTTCCCCGAGTTTGGGATCTAATTTAACCAGGAAATCTTTCGCCGGCAGGCCGCCCCACTGACTGTTAAACATAGCCTTATGTCCAGCGGCACACCGACAGCGCTTGAGCTTGTCCGGAGCTTGTGTCCCTGTAAGAACTGCTGGCATCCAGTCTGAATGTTCTACCCATGTGAAAGCGGCGTCGAAAACCGCTGGGTCGGTTCGCAGACAGTGAAGTACCTTGCTGAAAAACCATTCCGATGAATATGTCCCCCCGCACTTGGCAAGATATTCGGGATGGTCTTTTTGAGCTAATTCGGTAATCTCCGCCGCCTCGGCGTGGCCGGTATGGTCTTTCCAAAGCCAGGCGCAGGCGTTTGGATTGTCTTTGAACGCCTCTAACATGCTCAAAGGCGTGCCGTTTTCATCCACAGGTATTGGCGTCGAACCGGTCGTATCAATGCCGATGCCTATAATCTTGTTGGTATCGAATTCCTTGTCCGCTTTCTTTGCCTGCGCAATTGCCGCTTGTATAGTAACTTCTATACCCTTTAGGTAGTCTGCTGGATTTTGCCTTGCCAGGTTATGGTCCGCCGAATCAAGAATAATACCTGCTTCGCCCGTTTCATATTCATATACTGCTGTGCCTAACTCATTACCGTTGGCCACATCAACTAGCAAAGCTCTCACTGAGTTGGTTCCGTAATCAAGTCCAATTGTATATGCCATAATTTGCCCTCGAAAAAAGGTAAATATTCCCTGTGCCGATAGTAAGTGCTTTAGCTTGATTTGTCAAGCGTTCAATCCGGTTTTGAAAATTCAGAATTTAATGAAATAAATCGATAGGTATCTGCAATAAATGGCTTGTCACGCGTCTATAAGGTTGAACAAAGAAGCTCAGTAAAATATTAAGGAGAAGCTCAGTAAAATATTAAGGAGAAGATTAATAGAGGCCTTTGACGTAGGCCGGCTCTTTTGTGTTGGAAAG
>JAVVFI010000177.1:0-10680 GCA_032250555.1 Sedimentisphaerales bacterium | reverse complement strand
GAATGGTACTTCGTCTACGTACCTTGGTAACATGCTCAGTACAGACGGATAGGCGATAGTTTTATGGAGGTAAGCAAAAACAGGGCAACCACGCGGGGTTGCCCCTACATTTCGATTGATTAATGGTTAGGGCGGTTACCTATGGCACAAGTCGCGAACCGCCCCTACAACTGTTTCCTGAAGTTTGTTGCGAGGCGGGTTATTGTTTCGTAGTTTTTCATTAGTTTGGGGGTTATGGTTCGGCCGTAGGGGGCGGATGAGGGCATCAGGACGAAGCCTTTGCCCTGGCCGGTGGTGCCATCTATCAGGGCTTTTTGGACGATTTTTTCGAAATCATTCGGCTCGGTATTTTCTACGTCGGCCATTTCGAGATTGCCGAAGAGTACGAGGTCTTTGCCGTACTTTCGGCGGACGTAGTCGAGTTCTACATCGCCCTGGGGGGGCGGCTCGATTGGGTCGATGGCTGTGGGATTCATTTCCATAATGTAGTCAAGGACGGCGCGAATTCGGCCGTGACAATGAATTCGGGCAAAGCCGCCGCGGGTTTGAATGGCCTTTACCATTGGGGCGGTGTAACGGACTACATACTCTTTGAAAAGGTCGGGGGGGAGGTAGGGTTCGGTTGCATATTCGGGGCCGTATATGCGCCACAAATGGCCGGGGAAGACTCCGGCTACTTTTTCGGTTCGGGCCTGGATATGCAGAGAGAGCTTTTCGAGCAGACGATGGAAGAGTTTCTGCTTGGTCATTGCGATTACGGTAAAGTCTTCCATGCTGAACAGAGAGGCGGCAGCACAAACCGGGTCTTCGGTATCGACCATTATAATGCCACGGTCGCCCAGCTCTTTGTCTTCTTCTATAAGGTGAGTTACATCGATGTCTTCAGCGAATATTTCATCGGGCAGTTCCATGTATGCTTTAAGGTCATCGGGGCTTTTGAGAAGGTGCTGCACCGTCCAGACGGTATCGACTTCGGGGCTTCGGCGGGTGAGCGAGGTCATATTTCGGCCGGCAATTTTCAAATTGGTGAATGTGAAAAGGCAGCCTTTTTCGGTATATGTTCCGGTTTTGAAGAATTCATTGCGGCAGGTTCCGCTTTGCGGCGCTTTAGATGTCACTTCGTGGGAGCGGGGCTTGACGGGGCTGCGCATACGGATAAGGTCTGTGTGCTGTTCGGCAAGGTCAAGCAAAGGCTTCCAGGATGGGTCGTTATAGATATTAAATTCATCCGGATCGGATGGGTCAACTTTGAAACCTCCTATCTCATAGAAATTAACGGCGGGCCGGTCAACGGGTTTGCCGGACAGTGTAGCCATCAATCTTTCGCGCCTGTTCATTTGGGAACCTCGAAAAATTCATATTTACTACGAACGGCTGCAATCTCCTCCAGCGGCGTTGTCAGGCCAAACTTCGTCCTCGAAATAGCTTTAGCTATGCCTGCGGCGATTTTGACCTTCCGCCTTGCTGGAGAAAATTTCGCTCGTTCTCGTGACAAAAGCAATTTTTAGAAGCTCCCTTATGATTCGGCCGGGGTGTTTTCCTCGACGGGGGTCTGCCGGGATTGTTCGGATTGGCTTGTTAGGTTTTTGAACAGAGAGCGAATGTTGAAAAAGCCGCCAATCGTAACGGTTACCGCGAGGCCGGCAAAAAGAACAAGACTTATAATAAAAAAAGCGGTCCAAAAGTTAATCCAGAAATTCATATTTTGTTACTCCTTAGTTTGAAGAAGATTGGCGGTTTTGCGGGAATAAAAGAGAGCCGATTATCATTGCCAATATTGCAAGTGCTATGACAGTTAATCCGACTATCTCGCTTGATACATCCATGCCGAAGAGGGCCTGGATCGGTTTTAGTCCGAGGAGGGCGCCAAAACCGCATATCAAAGCCATATACGCGCCGGCTTTGCTGGCTCGTTTCCAGTAGAGGCCGAAGACCAGCAGAGCGATGGCCCCTGTGAAATAGATGGCTCCGGAGATTGCCATGTAATCCCATAAGTCCTGACCTAAATCGTACCAAAGGCCCCAGACCAGAATGAAAATACCAATACCTATGATGAATATTCGTGTCAGAAGCAGACGTGTTTTCGATGATAATCCATTTTTGAAACAGGGCGCGACGACATCCTGGGTGAGGACGGAACTCCAGCATAAGAGGTAGCTGTCGTGAGTGGACATAAAGGCAGCGAGCATTCCGGCGGAAATGATGCCTATCAAACCCATGGGAAGAATCCGGCTCAGGAATATTGGCATTGCCATTAGAGATACCTGCGGGTCCGCGGAACCGCCATCAGGGATGAAGACGCTTTTTAATGACTCGTTATTGGCCATATAGGTTAGAGCAGAAATTCCCAGGAAATACGGCAGGAGGAACCGCATGAGAAAACCGATGGAAGCCCAGGTGTAGATTTTTTTGACGGTACGGGTATTTTCGGCGGAACAGGCACGAATGACCGCGGTCTGCCAAACGGCACAACTGACCAGGCCGAGGAAAAACATCCATACGACATAGGGGGCTCCGAAGCCCTCGCCATGGAAGGGGTCGAAACCGGCGCGGCCTTTTAAGGTGGACACTGTTTCGATGATGTTATCCCAGCCCAGGTACCTGATTGATAAGAGAGACGCGGCCAAAAGGCCGAATGACAGAACTACGAATTGTATATAGTCGAGAACCACTACGGAGACCATTCCGCCCAGAGTGGTGTATAACAATACCATACCGAGCAGGACAGACATAATAATCTTGAGGTGACGAGGGTCTGTCAGGCCTGTGATGCCCATTACAAAAAGAGAGCCGGCCTTGAGGAATAATCCCATATTGAGAATCCCGGAGAATGCCAAAATAATTCCGCCGAGAATGCGTACGCCGCGGCCGAAACGTTTCTCGTAGAATTCGGGTATGGTCATTACATTCAATCGCCGCAAGGGTACGACTATGAATCCGGTGAGACCGACGACTAAAGTGACAATGGCGGCGGCCAGAGCGATGTGAAAGGCAGCGAACCCGTTACTAAAGCCTTTTTGGGATGAATACATTACAGTAATCAGGCCTAATTCGGTTCCAATCATTGTCGCAATCGCGAGGAAAGTTTTTAAGCCCCTGCCGGCCACGATGAAATCCGTAACATTGGTGATGTATCGTCTTATATAGACACCAAGGGCTACGATGGTTATCAGGTAGCCAATGACGATGCACCAGTCTAAAGAGCTAAAATTGGTTTCAATTCCAACAGCATTCCAGTCCATATTATTCTCCGTTTGTAAAGTTCCTTAAAATGCTTTCTTCAAACGAAACATAAAGAATTTTGATTTTAAGCATTAAACAGCAAATTAATCGTCTTGTCTAAAAAACTTTTTCTACTACTTCGTTCATAGTCTCTTGCTGGGCGGAAATTGACTGGACCAGTTTCATCTGTGTGCGAGTGCGGTCGAGATTATGGTCTTTGCGGTGAACCTTGTAGTAGATGTCACCTGCCAGATAGTCGGTAAGGAACCTGATGAGCTGTTCGAAGGTGATAAGTTTGGCTGCAAAGGCAAGGTGCTGTTTCTCGGCGGATGTAAGGAAATTGCTGCTTTGCTCGGCAAAGCCCCGGACAAACACTTCAAACATCGGCAGGTCTATACCGACTTTCGACAGGTCACGTTCGTCCTCATCGGCGAAAGCGGCGCCAGTACGAATTATGTCACCAAAATCATAAATCGACAGGCCGGGCATAACGGTGTCCAAATCAATTACGCATACACCCTTGTTGGTATTTTTGTCCAGCATCACATTGTTTACCTTCGTATCATTGTGTGTAATACGAACGGGGATTATACCTTTGTCGGCCAAGTTCAGCAAGACGTCACAGATAGACGCGTTATCAAGTAAATATTTGATTTCGGGTTTTGCATTTTTGGCTCGATTACAGGTGTCTTCTTTTAGAACACGCTGGAAGGTTTTGAGACGCTTTGTTGTGTTGTGGAAGTCAGAAATGCTCTCATGCAGTGGCGGGCCGGGGAGGTCAACCAGCATCTTCTGGAACCAGCCGAACATTCGTGCGGCTTCAAACGCCAAATCGGGAGAATCAACGGTATCGTATGCAACAGCATCCTCGATGAAGTTATAAACGCGCCAAAAGTTGCCATCAGCATCTTTATGAAAGCATGTATTATCAACAGTGTCGATAACCGTCAACTGGCGAGATGCCAGGGGCGGATCAATTGCCTGCATACGGCTTTGTATGTGTTCTGTAATGCGGATAATGTTTTTCATGACCGAAGGAGGATCTTTGAATACGGTGTGATTTATTCGCTGGAGTATGTATCTGACAGTATGTTCGTTCTTCTTAGCGGTCAGGACGTATGTATCGTTAATGTGACCACGGAGCAGAGGTTTTATTTCAGTTAACTCACCGCAGATACAAAAATGTTTTACGATTGACTTGATGTCGTGTTTCACGATTTTTCCCAGAGGTTTTCCGGATAAAGACCCTGCTCTATCAGTTGGCGGACAGATTCAGCCGCATCAGCAGCATCTTTACGATAAGTAACTCCAAAGCATTTATCATTCGCGTGCAGGACTTTTACCGTGGCTTTTTCTTCTTGTATGAGCTCATCCACTACAGTTGGAATGAAAAGCTCCGAATTGTTTTCGTTACCTCGTTCTTTGAGAAATCGGCCAAAGCGTACTTTGAGATGATTAAATATTGACGGCTGGAATCCCCATATATTCCTTGAGATAATTTCATTGCCGGTGAGAACATGTTCTGTTCCATCGTCCTCAAAATAGCGGGCCCCGGCCGATGTTTTTTCGACTTTTTTACGTTCGATAATCTCCCTTAAGAACATTTGTTCATCACACCGGCACACACCCCTGGCAACATAACCGTATTCACTTAAAGTATCCCTGAGTGTATAGCCGACCATTGCATAATCGCTGCAGGACAGGTCTTTTGTTGTGAGAAATTCAGCAATTGTATTAAACGCATTCGGGCCATAGTAGTCATCGGCATTAATTACTGCAAACGGCTCCCGGATTAAATCGCAGGCAACGAGTATGGCATGTCCGGTACCCCAGGGTTTGTCCCGGTCTTCCGGCACTTCAAAACCTTCAACGCAAGTGTCAATCTCCTGGTAAGCAAAGGCTGTTTTCACAAGATTAGTAAACTTATTACCAATTTTTTGTTTGAAAGCATCTTCAAAGGAATGTCGGATGACAAAAATGACTTTGCCAAATCCGGCATTTACGGCATCATAGATGGAATAATCGATAATTATTTCGCCGTTAGGACCGATAGGATCAATTTGCTTAAGTCCACCGTAACGAGTACCCATCCCTGCTGCTAAAACCAATAAAGCCGGCTTCATTCAAATCCTTTTCTTTGATCCCGATATAATGTTTTTTCTACCTACTCGCCCTTGCTCCATTAAAACCCCCATAAGCCCCTCCGTTCGGGGAGCTATAGGATCCTTGTCCGGCAAAACCGGCACCGCCGAAGTTCATACCACCAAAACCAAAGGGCATACCAAATCCGGGCATAATACGATAATTAGCAGGCGGACTGACTAAATCCGTAATATCATAAATACGAGTTATATTTTTTTTGGGTAAAGAACCTCTTGTTGCGATTATTATAACTCCTTCATCAACGACATACCCCAGTTTTTCCACAGCTCCTCCTGAAACCGACATCAACAGGACTTTCAGGTGTATGCGTAAAGGAACTCTTGTAAGACCATCGGTCCCAATGGGAGTTTCTCTGTAGATGTCCGCATTCTCCTGTAAATCTTTCCAAAGCACTACGATATTTAATCGGGGTACTGTTGAATTACGCAAAATTTCGATTGCTTCGTCGAAAGACATATTTGGTTTAAAGCTCGAAGGATTTGCAGTTCCCCTTTTTACCTGTTTGTATGCTGTTTCGGGTATTCTTGTAATTTGATTTTCTGAATTGATTCGAGTGTACGGACGTTTTGAATTTGCCTGGCATGTTTCTGTGAGCAAAAGAAACGCACTCGATACAATAATAACTATTACACTGAAAGATTGTGTTAGTTTTTCTTTTTTCATTTTTTGCTCTCTTTTCTTATTATAACAGAAAGTGGTCCAATTCAAGGGATAGTTATATCATCGTTGGGAATAAAATTCCGGTGCCATTTTTGTATCCACAAATCTTTCAGGTAAACCCTATCTACATGGCTATCCACAAATCCAATATTAGTGGCTTTTTTATGCCGGTCAACACAGAAACGCCACATAAAGTAACCTTCACCGTGGGGATAGCTTCCTACCTCTCCAGTCAGGTCATCGGGCACGGTATCATTAGCGAAAGGCCACGAGCCGACCCACACCGAATCTCCCAAGAGCGGGACGCGCTGCTGGGCATCGGAATACTTCATAAAGAAATTGCCCGCAGGAAATTCCGGAGCATAGATCGGGTCATCGGGTAATAACCAAAGATTCAGTCCGTAGCTGCCTTCACCGCCCATGAATCGCCACGAAGTATAAGCTGAGCCGTAGAACGATGTATCAGGAATGTCCCGGCGTTTTGTCACAGGGCAAAAAGTTACTTTCATCACGCCCTCTAAGTGGTCTTCGGGATTGTTTTTATAATCCTTAGCGCTTAGGTATGGAGCCATTTGATGGAACCAGTACATTCCGGGCTGATGAGAAAAGGGCATGGTACGGTCATCGTGATCAAGGGCGTAAAGATTCATAGCCAGGCACAACTGCCGGAGATTACTCTGACAAGCACCTGAACGGGCCTGTTTACGGACATAACTAAGCGCAGGCATTAAAATAGCCATCAACAATGCGATTATGGCAATTACCACCAGGAGTTCGATGAGTGTAAATGCCAAACGGTTACTCATAATGGTACCTCAATTTATCAAGCACAAGGTGCGGAAACTAAAAGCAATGGTATGCTTATTGGTTTAAAAATCAAGAGAAATGTTCGTTTTGGCCTGGAGTTTACAGGTACAGAATTCCAAGTAATTTGTGCATACTCATTACATATGTGTACTCAGTCACTCATGACAATAGTAAGATACCCTATTGTATGGCCTATGTCCACTATTGTTCTGGTCAGTGATCGTTTGTCTGTTTTTTCTTGACCTGTTCGGACAAAACATGTTGTAGGTCACTGAATGAGTTAGCCTTTGAAGCGCCTTCAATGGCCTTGACAGCAACATCCTGAATCTTTTGGTAAGCAGCATCTTGCTGGGTAGAAAGCTTGGCAATCTGTTCATTTTGTTCTTTTACAATCTTTTCGAGAGATTGTATTTTGGCTGTCATCACATTGCGCTGGCCTTCGAATTCCTTTTGCAGAAGGTCTTTCTGGTACCTAGTCTCTAATTCAATACGTTCGGTACTTTCCTCAACCGCCTTAGCCACGGCTGCTTCCAGTTTCCGGGGAAACTCAGCTACCTGAACCTGAAGAGACTCGAACTCCTTTTCTCTACTGTTTATTTGCTTTTCCCGCTCACTGAGTTCTTTTTCAGTCTGTTCTTTCAGGTCCTTCATATGGTTTTCCAGAGTTTGTTTTTCCACCAGCAGCTTGGCTTTTTCATCTTCAAATTTGTCCCGGGCCAACTGCTGTTCCCGCTCAAATGCATATTGGTATTCCTCTTTTTGGCGTTTGCGATCCTTAGCCTCCTGTTCCTGCTGTTCTTTAATGTCAGCTTGATGGTCCGCTTTTTCTTTTTGCCACTGCAGTTTCGCAGCCTCAATTTCCTGGATCAGACTTGCCTGCTTGTGAGCCATTTCCTCTTCGAATCTGAGTTTATCCTGATGCTGGGTTTCGATCAAAGCAGCCAGGGTGGCTGCGGCTTTTTCAATTTCATAGATTTCCTTGAGTTCTCGCTCTTTTATCTCGATGGCCAGTTGAACCTGATCGAATTTGTTGACTTCTGCTGCCAGCCTATCGGTCAGTTTATTCAACATTCCCCCAATTTCCTGTTTGAGCTTGTTGGTCTCCTGAATCACACCATCTGCAGAAATACCGGCGACTGCTTTTAGAATGCTCTCTTCTTTTTTTTCTTTAAGCTTTTGTTCCGGTCTTAATTGGGCATTCTCTTTTTCATGCAGCTTTTGCAGCATCTCGTGATAGGCATCAAGCAGTTCCCGTTTGGTATTTTTCATGCTGAGTTCCATATCATCGATCTTCTTTTTAGGTTCCGGCATAGTGTTCTCCTTGAATTGTGTCACAGCTTTTCAGCCTCCTTCGGATTTATTGATTTAACCTGATTCTGTTACCACCCAGATTGTAGAGGAGTTTCACTGAATTTCAATGGTTTTGTACACAAATTTAGTTTTTTTCGCCATCCTCTCTCTCATTCGATAGTTTTGTTGCAATTTCAGTCCATTTAAGCGGTTATGGCAACATCAGGGAAAAGCTACCGGGATGTACGAAAACGGGCTGCATAGCCATGTCAGAATATCTGGCCGCACCCCATAAGTTACAGATTAATCGGAGCCAGAGTTGAGGATACCGGATATGAATGACTCATTTTCAAGGAGCTGTTTGGCAATCATTGCGTATCCTTTGTCCAGGGGATGACTGGCATCAGCATATAACTCACTTGGTAACGCCGGAGCCATATAGTATGCAATGTTGTTTTGCTGCAGCCAGAGAGCAATTTCACTTTTCATTAGTCGATATGTTTCGATGCTCTGGCCTTTGAGCATGTGCTCGTTAAACGGGCCAATGAGAACGAATACGCTGTTCCCTCTTTCGGAGAGCAATTCAACCGATTTCCGGAAAAATTTCCACTGCAGTGACGTTTCAAGCTTCACCCACGGGAAATCTTTTTGGGTAGTCCCCTTCTCTATCCAGGATACATATTCATTCTGCTTGTCGTTTACCAGAGTTGGAAGCTCAAGAGTTACTGCGCCGGCAGGATTTTTAAAGGGGTGTTCCAGTGTCCATGTCGGTATATCCATATTCTCAAAATAAGTTACCTTCAAATGAGATGCCCAGTTTAAGATGGGGACATATCGCTGGGTTACGATGGAAAATCTCCCGGAATATGTCTCTCTATAACATGGTATTTTCGGAAAAAACTGCGGTGCCAATTTGGGATGATTGAAGCTAAACTCTTTTGTTGACTGCAAATCCTGTTTACTTGAACTCATCCATAAAGGATTAAAATGCAGCACAATCTTCCTGCCTGTGATGTCCCTGGCGTAGTATTTCAGCAAACCCGCTAACGCCACGGGGTGGATGCCGTCCACACCTAAATTAGCAAACTGGTCACGGCCGGTCATTTGGTTAAGATAGTGCGACAATGTGCTGTCTTGAGAGACATAATGACCCCAAACGACGGAATCTCCAATTACGAGTGCATCGTATTTTGAGAGTGCAAATCGGCAGTACCTATTGTACAACCAGTAGTCATTGCTCAACTCGTACGGCAGACGAAAGTCTGATTCAGGCTCAAATTTCTCTACTCTTTCCCAAAGCCAAGGCCCAAAACAAAATAAAAATGCAGCAACAACGATAACGAAAATCAATTCATATCCGGACAGTCTCACGCAGTTGGAACTGAAAGTAACCTCAGGCTCGGCAGGTTGAAATGAATTGTCTTTTTTTTCTAATATGCTACTTTCGTCCATAGCATTTCACCTCATATATCAGAACTGCAGGTAGATAAACGCCTTGTCACTTGCAGGGGCGAAGACCACCAGATATAAAATCAACAAAAGAACAATTCCTATTCGGACGGCCCTTAGCTCAAGGAAGGACTTAATCCGAGATTCATAAGCAAACTGATAAAGCCACACAGCAAAAATCAAGACCAGAGCCAGCAACGGACAATAAGGATTTGCCAGTCCGGAAGTGAATATTCCTGTTATAATCGTCCATGCGTCACTTATTGTTTCAGCCCGGAAGAAAATCCAGGCAAAACTTACAAAGACAAAAACAAGTAGTTGTTTTGCTATTTTAGGCACCTTATCTTTATAGAACGGGGTTCTTTCCAATTCCCGAGTAAAAGAATATCCGATTGCATGTACGACTCCCCAGATGACGAATGTCCATGCGGCACCATGCCACAGGCCTGAAATCACCAAAGTGAGAAACATATTTCTGTAAGTGTTAAATCTGCCCTTGCGGTTGCCTCCGAGAGGAATATAGACATAGTCTCTGAACCAGGAGGAAAGGCTGATATGCCATCTTGCCCAGAAGTCACCCAGTCCTGTTGCTAAATATGGATTATTGAAGTTGAGCATTAAGCGAAAGCCCATCATTCTCGCTATGCCCCGTGCCATATCGGTGTAGCCGCTGAAGTCGAAATATATCTGCCAAGCATACAAAAAAGTTGCCAGTATCAACGCCGGGGCATGAAACTGGCCTGGAGCATCATACACCTTGTCAACATACATAGCCAGATAGTCGGCCAAAGCAACTTTCTTACAAAAACCGACAACAAAAAGAGATATGCCGTCAGTAAAATCCTGTACGGAAACCTTAGGGGGTTTATGCAACTGAGGCAGTAAATTTTTGGCTCTTTCAATCGGCCCCATCATTAATCGCGGGAAAAGTGAGACAAATGTCGCGTATTTTATGAGGCTTGTCTCCCTGGCTATATTACCACGATAGTAATCAATTGTGTAGCTCATCGACTGGAAGATATAGAACGATATACCCACGGGTAAAATTATACCGGGGGCAGGAAGGAAATATGGAATCCCTAACGAGGA
>JAVVFI010000176.1:0-10682 GCA_032250555.1 Sedimentisphaerales bacterium | reverse complement strand
ATTGCCGGCAAGCTTAAGCGTCTGCAGGATCTCAGAAGCCGTAGCCTCTTCTTCAACCTGCTCGTTGACAAACCATTGCAAAAAGCTGTTCGTTGCGTGGTCTTTTTCTGTAATGGCCAAATCCACAAGATTATTAATCAGGCCGGTTACTTTTTGTTCATGTTCGTAAACCGCTTTGAAAACCTCTAATGTGGAATCCCACTCTGTTGTCGGTCCCTCGATGGCTGCCAATAATATTCTGCCTCCTCGTTCATTTATGAAGTCATACATCTTCATCGCATGCATCACTTCTTCCTGTGTCTGAATTCTCATCCAGTTGGCAAAACCATTTAAGTTCTGAGACTTAAAAAATGACTCCATTGACAGGTACAGATATGCAGAATACAGCTCTGCGTTAACCTGCTCATTCAGAGCTTCTTCCATCTTTTTGCTTATCATGTTTTAACCTTTCCACAGACCGTGAACATTGCAATGCTCTCTTGCACTGACTGAACCGGCATCAACGTGAAACACTGCTTCGGGCTCACCGCCGGGTTTGAGGAACTGACGATATGCCTTGCCGTCCGCAAGCAGCTCAATCCACTCAATATAGTGCTCATCCTGCATCGGATGGGGTACACTTCCGACCTTGACCTTATAGCCGCCATCGATTTTTTCGATTACGGGTACATGCTTTTCTGTTGCAGCGTCGGCGGTTTTTTCAGTTAGAAGTTCCATTGGTTTACCACAGCAGACCAGCTCACCAGTTCCACCGTGAAGTATCTCTACAATATTACCGCATGCGGCACATTTGAAAATTTGAAGTTGTTTAGCCATAATCAATTCCTTTGTAATTTTTTTTTATTCTAATTTGCGATTCCAATCTCTTTGTGCTTGGCGTGAATATCATCGGCAAGCTTATCGATTGCGGCAAAGTCATTCTCTTTAGGTTCACCTCTTGATAACACCGGCTCGAGAATCTCTGCCTTGACGTTTGACATTATACCTGTTAACTGCTCAACCATCTTTCCGCCCCAGCCGTATGAGCCGATGATTGAGACAAATTTAGTTTTTGGCCTGAGAGCGTTGGTTAAAAATGCAGCGTAAACAACCGCCGGATGCGCACCGGCCAATACCATTGGTGTTCCAATCACAACTGTGGCAGCATCCACCAGGGCCATTGCGAGTTTACCGATATCTACCGTAGAAAGCTCGAACTGTCTTACAGTAATACCTCTTTCGATCAGTGCCTCGACAAAATGTGACACCATTTTCGCTGTACTGCCGTGCATCGAAACATAAGCTACGATTACTTCATTCTTGACTGTCTCTGAAACCCAACTCTTGTAAGCTTCGATAATGAGTTCCGGGTTATCATGTATCGGCCCATGACTGGGGGCGATCATATCGATTTGCAACTCGGCCAGCTTATCAAGATTGGAATTAATCTGACGTCGAAATGGCATCATAATCTCGGCATAGTACCGCTTGGCATCTTCGAGTACTTTTGCTTTATCATCGATAAACAAGCTGCTTGTGGCCAGATGAGCGCCGAAGAAATCACAGGAAAAAAGTATTCTATCTTCTACAAGATATGTACTCATAGTCTCCGGCCAATGCACCCACGGAGTGTAAATAAACTGTAAAGTTTTGTCACCTAATGAGAGTCTCTCGCCGTCCTCGACAGTGATAAATTTATCTTCTTCTATGTCGAGCAGATCAATCAACATACCCTTACATTTAGGATTCGTGACTACCTTTGCATCCGGATATATTAACAACACGTCAGACAAGGATCCCGAATGGTCCTGTTCTCCATGGTGCGCAACAATATAGTCGATTTTGTTAATTCCAAGCTTGACGATATTGTCTAATAAGACATCTGTTTTGGCAGGATCCACAGTATCAATCAATACTGTTTTTTCATTGCCCCGTACCACATAAGAATTGTAGCTGGTACCGTCCGGCAACGGAATAAGCCTGTCGAATAGTCTGGCGTCCCAGTCAATTGCGCCAACGGCGTAAATATTTGGTTTTATTTGTCTCATTTTCCAGTTTCTTTTACTGCAGATAATGCTGCTTCATAATCGGGTTCATTCGTTACTTCGTCAACTATCTCTATGTAACGAATAATTCCCTTTTTGTCCACAACAAATACCGTTCGAGCCAAAAGTCGCAATTCTTTTATCAAAATGCCGTATGCCGTGCCGAATTCCGCCTTCTGATGGTCTGAAAGTGTCTGAACGTTTTCTACGTTTGCCGCACCGCACCACCTCTGCTGGGCAAACGGAAGGTCCATGCTGATAGTCAGCACGACGACATCATTACCCAGTGATGCTGCCTGCTCATTAAACTTCCTCGTCTGGATATCACATACAGGAGTATCCAGAGACGGAACGGTACAGATTACGCAGACCTTTCCCCCGAAACCTGAAAGCTTAACCGGCGACAAATCGTTGGCTAAAACCTCTGCTTCAGGAGCAGTATCACCGACCTTAAGCTCATTACCCACTAATGTCAGAGGATTACCTTTGAATTTTATAACATCTTTTCTTTCCGCCATATTCTCACCTGTCTCCCTTCAATGTTTATGTTCGCCTAAGGCGACCTTGCCTGTATATGCATCATGGAACTGGTTCAGTAATGTTCTTAGATTTGCCACGTTGGCTGTATCGGTAGTCTGCTTTGCCTTCATAGTAGTAACAAGCATCTCATGAAGCAATGTTAGCTTCTTGACATAATTCTTGTATTCCTGAACATTACTTTCTGGGGCTGTTTTTATACGTTGTGCCATAAAATAATAGGTGATAATATGGCTCAATTCGTCAGCGTGTTCCTCTTTATTATTGACCCAGCGGACTATCTGGTTGGCGTTTGTTACATCCTGGTTTGACAGTTCCTCAATCAGCTTCATAGATTTCTCGATTGTTGTGATATGCTCGGCAATCGAATTAAACCGCGCCTCATCGTCATATATTCCGCAAGGTATCTGGCAATGCGAATACGCCAATGAGCCGAATACAACAGCCGACACAAATAAAGCACCCAACACGATTTTCATTTTTATTCTACTTTTCATTGTCCTTACCTTTCATCTAACTATTACCATTAATAATTTTTAGCTTCCAGCTCAAAATGAGCCTGTGGATGCGCACAGGCAGGACATGTTTTCGGAGCTTCCGTCCCTTCGTGTACATAACCGCAGTTTCTGCAAACCCATCTGGCTGGTTTTTCCCGTTTGAATACCTTTCCATCCTCGATGTTTTTCACAAGAGCTAAATACCTGTCTCTGTGACGTGCCTCGGCGACAGCAATACTTCTGAAAGCCCCCGCAATCTCCTTAAATCCTTCTTCATCTGCAACTTTCGCAAAATCAGGATACATCGAGGTCGTTTCATAATTCTCTCCGGCCGCTGCTTCTTTGAGATTTTCCACTGTCGTGCCTATCTTACCGGCGGGAAATCCTGCCGTAATTTCCACTTCACCGCCCTCGAGAAACTTAAATTCACGCTTGGCATGTTCCTTCTCCTGGTTCGCTGTCTCTTCGAAAATAGCTGAAATCTGCACGTATCCCTCTTTTTTAGCCTGGCTTGCAAAGTAAGTATACCTGTTCCTGGCTTGTGATTCACCTGCAAATCCCGCTAATAAATTCTTTTCAGTCTTACTTCCCTTTAATTCCATTAGTTACCTCTCTTTCTTTTATTAATATTTAACTGACTCAATCATTCTATACGCACAAATTGCATAATCCTTCGAGATATACGCTTTTTCTAAGAACTGTAAATTTATTTTTGATTTCTGGAGGCAACCTTATATTATCAAACGGCTTATGGTGAAAATCAATAATTTTTTTACATTTTACACATCTGAAATGTTGATGTTCACGTAACCCGCCGTCGTATCGCCTGGCCCCTCCCGAACCTTCGACGGTAAAAGCTACTCCTATTTCATTGAATGTCAGAAGAGTTCTGTTGACCGTATCCAGAGAAATGTTTGGTAATGTTTCTTTAACTTTCTCATACAGCATCTCCGCCGAAGGATGCTCGTCTGTCTGTAGAAGCTCCCTGTATATCACCATCCTCTGCGGCGTAACTTTCAGACCGGCCTCTCTGCATTTAGACGTAAATTGTCTGTTCTTTTCATCTAATTCCGTACTGTTGATTTTGTCGTCTTTCTTATTCATAATGGCTACTAAATAGTATTTACTCCTATCTGTCAATATTGTTTTAAAAATTATTTTAAAATTTTTTTTATTAAATTACATAAACCCACTCCGTTTGATCGGTTATTTCCGAGAATTATACGTTCAGATAAATCGGCTCACAGGAATTAGGAAATGATTTAAACTATTATATTCAAATAATTTACAGAAAGCGTGCTGAAATATTTATATTCTCACAAAGTTACGGCCTTTGCCTTACCAACGCTCTTGCCCCGTGGTTTCCAAAACCGTCCGCCAAAGATGGCCGTCGGGATCAACCTTCTTTTTCTTCAGAATTGTAAGTGATATTGGGATGTGAACAAAGTATTGGTTCCAGTATCCGACCACCATATTCGTACGGCCTGACATGCCTGCATGGACGGCGTTTTGCCCGAGTAATACGCAAAAAGCCGCATCGTTCGAATCAGTAGGTAAGCTGCGAATCATATAACTGGGATCGATATATTTCAAGCTGACCGGCTTATTCTTTTCCCCAAAATACTGTTTTATTTTTTCTTTTAAAATAAGCCCGATATCCTCGCGTAAGACATTACCCGATGCATCCTTTTTTTGAATACCGTTTATTTCTGCTATCTGCCGCCCTACCCCTTCTGCTACGACTATCACCGCGTGATGTTTTTTATCCAACCGTCTTTCCAGTGCCTGCAAAAATCCGCCCTCCCCTTCCAGAACAAACGGTGCCTCCGGAATAAAGCAGAAGTTTACATCGCTGTTCGCCAGAGTAGCAGTAGCGGCTATAAAACCCGAATCCCTGCCCATCAGTTTCACTAATCCGATACCGTTCCAGGCGCCTTTCGCTTCCGCATGTGCGCAGTGAATTGCCGGCCGTGCTGCTTCGACGGCGGTCGAGAAGCCGAAAGATTGATCGATGCCGCAGATGTCATTATCGATTGTCTTCGGAACTCCTATAACCGATATTATTAACCCTCTTCTCTTGATTGCGGTATTAAGGTCGTGTGCCCCTCGGAGCGTACCGTCTCCGCCGATGACAAATAATAGTTCGATCCCCATCTTTTCAAGAGTATCAACCATATCATCTGATTCCTGCGGACCTCGGGAAGATGATAAAATATCTCCCCCTTGAAGATGAATATCATCTACTGCTTCGGGCGTTAATATAACAGGTTCTTTGGGAGCTTTGGTTGTCAGACCCATATATCCGTAACGAAAACCATAAACTGCTTTAACGTTATATTGCCACAGCAGGCTGAGGGTGATAGTGCGTATAACATCGTTAAGGCCGGGACACAATCCGCCGCACGTCACGATTCCGCAGGTTAGCTTTTCCGGCTTAAAGAAGATGTTCCGCCGTGGTCCCGCCCTCTCGAACATCGGAGATTCTTTTCCGCTATCGTTGGAAGTTTTCAGGTCCTCAGAATGCGTGTACAATAGAACCCTCTCACTGTCATCGACAAAACCTCGCTCACTTTCTGGCAACGGCGAATCTATCTGTGGCACGCCAAGTGTATCAATTGCTAAATCAGGTAACTCGTCCGGTCTTAAGTTAAAGGCATCCATTTATTGTTTACTCCAGATACGCGTATTAAGGTTAAGGTCATCAACAATTCCGATAGCAAGCTGAAGGTCTTCAAAATATTCACGGATAGGTTCGAAGTCCAGCAGTGTCCGGAACAATCTCGGCTCAAAGAGGCTTTTTGTATAGGACACGGCCACAAAAACCTTCGAGCCAACAAAGGACAGATATATCTTCCTGTCGGTCTTTTTCCTGAATTCGACAATCCTCTCCATCAAACTCATTGAAAGGATATACCTGGCCTGAATTTGGTCGTCGCCATACACCACAAAATGATTTTCAAACTCCGGGTCTTCGAGCTTAATCAACTGGCCGCGGAAGATATTCATCGATTGCAGCTTTTGCCCGAAGTGGCCGAAAAGTTTTTCCGCAGTATCGGGTAGGACTATTGTTTCGCAGTTAAAATGCTTATTAAAATCACCAATGAAAAACAGGCCCTTAAATATTGTGTACCGCCTCCGATTTTTACCCGAGCCACTTTCATGTTCGGCCTTAATTTCAGAGAACTTGATTTCAGTTGCCCCCGTTTTGCCCCAGACGAGGTCGTCTCCTTTATAACGGTTAGGTTTTGTTGTGAATATTTTTGACAGCATAAAAGTTTCGTGATCGATATAACCATCTGCATCGTAATTCAGATTTTCATCAATAAAGTGAACTATTTTAACGATTACGAGTGATTTGAATCTTGCAACATATCCTTTGGTCATAAAATGACATATAACCACACCTGCTATTATGCAAATTACAGCCGGGGCAATCAGAGCAGGGTAGATTACTCCTCTTGCTCTCCAGATTAACAGGCAAATCCCTAAAATACACAGAACGGCGACTATAACACAGGTTAGCTTAAAGGCAATTTTCCTTCGTTCCTGTTCGGGGACCTTCAGGTCGGTCAGCAAAGTGGCATTATAAAAGTTTGTAAAATCTTCTAAGGTTTTCACGGATCCATCCAATAATTACACATCAGTCTTGAACTTATTCACCTTTCAAAAAGTTTATCAGCATCGACATTTTCACGCTGTTCAGGTACGATTTCAAAAACATTCTTTGTTTTGTATCCCATCGCCGAAGCGGCCAGATTAGTTGGAAACATTTCAACGGCATTATTAAAGTTGGTGACTGCGGCGTTATAAGCACGTCTTGCGGCCGATATCTGTTCTTCCAACTCGTTCATTGTTCTTTGAAGCTGCAGAAAATTCTCGTTGGCCTTCAAATCAGGATAATTTTCCACCGCAACCATGATTCCGCCAAGCATTTTACTCAGCTTATTATCAAGCACTACCTGCTCATCATCGGACATCCGGCCGGAAACAGCTTTTGCCCTCATCTCGGTAATTTCTGTCAGCAGGTCCTTTTCATGCTGCATATATGCTTTAACAGTCGCAACAAGATTGGGAAGAAGGTCGTATCTTTTCTTTAGCAAAGCATCGATAGTGCCGAATACGTTCTTTACCTGGTTTTTCTTAGAGATAAGGCTGTTGTAAATGAAAATTACCGCGAAAAGGACCACTACGACAATAACAATTACGACCCACATTGTTGTATCTCCTTCACTTTTACTCCGTGAATTTAAATGCTCAGATTGCTATTTTTTACCTTACAAATAAACAACTTGCCAGTAAAAAGTCCCCGCAATCCGATTAGGGAAGGATTTGGAAAGTCTGATCTTGAAGTTAATAAACAGCCCTCTGAACAGTTGTTCCTTTGCTCAGAGGGCTGAAGTACTAAATATTAAATGCTTTTATTCGAAAAAACTTACGGCATTTCCCAGGCAAGTTCTTCCACGGTTTCTTTTAATTGTTCCTTGATGTCTTCGAGTTTTTCCTTTGTTTGTTCTATTTTCTCTTGTGTGGCTTCGGGAATATTCTCTGCTGTTTCATCTATCACACGGGGTGTTATAAACACAAGAAGCTCATTGTTTGTCTGTTCAATGGAATCATGTCGGAACAGCCCCCCGATCAAAGGTAAATCGCCGAAAAGCGGAACCTTGCTTTCGACTGTGCTGTCCTTCTGGAACAGGATGCCGCCGATCAAAAGTGTCTGATTGTCCTGAACAATCATATTCGTCCGGGTTTCCATATTACTCCTCACCCGCTGCTGGTTCACTAATTCTGCTGTCAGCGAAGAAATCTCCACATTAACGACCATATCAACCTTGTTCTCAGGTGTAATACTTGGACGGGCACGCAACTCCATACCTACCTTGTCGAACTGAACATTCTGGGTAGTGGTTTGTTGGGTGATTGACTCGCTGCTCTGGAATGCAACTACACTGCCCTTGAAGAATTTTGCTTCTTCATTGTCCTTTGTCCAGAGAGTCTGCTGGTTCAGAATCTTGGCATTGGTTGTCTTGACGAGAAAATCAATCAGGGCGTAAACATCTGTGCCAACACCGATAAGTGTACCCGATCCGCCCGTTGCTGCCATACCCGAGGCCGGAGATATTGTACCTCCTGTCGTACCACTGACTCCTAAATTCGTCAGATTATTCAGCACCAGAATTGCATTTTCACCTATTTCGCCAAATGCAAGGGGATTCGTTGATAACTCGACACCCAGAGAAGTTACTTTGCTGTGCTCAATTTCAACAATTACGGCCTCCATCATAACCTGCTTGCCGGGTACATCCAATTCGTTGATCATGTTTTCAATCTCGTCCATGAACTCCGGTGGAGCAAGGGTCAAAATCGACTTGGTATGTGGCTCCGGCACGAAACGAATCCTGCCGATAACGTTACTGATTGGCATTGCTTCATTTATCCCGCTTCGGGCCCCGGATCCCGACCAGGGCGGTGTGTAAGTATCAGCCTCCGACGAAGTGTTGCCTTGGTTGTTATTATTGCTGCTGCTGCTGCCATCAGCCGGTTCATCCATTGATGACGATTCGCTCAATCCCTGCTCAGTCAGTCGAATTCTGGCCGTTTGCCCTGCTTCGACGAACATTGCGTTAAGGCGTTCGCTAAGGTCTTCGGGATCTGCATACTTGAGTTCTATGACTTTGGGCACTTCCGCCATCTCCTGTCTGTCAAGGTCGAGTATAAGTTCCTCAATGACATCATACGCCTCGGGAATCTTGCTTATTACGATTATCTTTTTTGTCTGCGGTACCTCCTCGAAGGTCAATTGGCCGTAAAGTGGACCAACAATTTTTGCCTTCTCCTCGGTACCTCTGCCAAATAAAAGATCGTAGATATTCATCCCGCCGCCGCCTTCTTCACTGAAAAGCGTTCTGAGCAGTTCAGCCATTTGCACCGGATCGGAATTCTTAAGTTCAATTATCCTCGGCTTGACTTGCTCGACATCAATTGCGGCATCCCATTCTTCTATTTGCTGCCTAACTTTTGCCATATTCTCAGCCGAGGCTATTACAGTGACTTGCTTGAGTGTGTTATATGCTATTACTTTTACTGTATCGGCTGTCATAGAACTGCTTCCACTCCGACTGGCAAAGTTATATATTGAAACCCTGGCATTGCTGCCATAAGGGCTGGCAGCGGAATAAAGTTCCTCTATTTTTTCCTTGATTTCATCTGGATCGGCGTGTTTTAACTTGAAATGTTCCGTCTTGAATAGCCCCGTAGGGATATCGATTTCTTGAATAAGGTTCTTAACCATTGCACGCATGTCTGCCCTGCCGTAGATGACAATTTGTCTTGCCTGTGCTAACGGCTGAATAAGAACACTCGCTGTCAGTTCTGAGCCTGGCATCTGCTGCATCGCCTCGTTAAGACGGTCCGCAACCTCGCTGACATCGGCGTATGTAATTTGAACTGTTTCGTGTTCTGATTTGACTGGCTCCTCTTGGTCAAGCTTTACTATCCAATCGCTGATCATCTTCATATCTTCAGCAGACGCCCTTGCAATAATCCACTTGCGTTGCGGCTCCGGGATAAGCACGATCGGCTGTTCGCTTGGACCAATCAAAACCGATTGAGATGAGCCGGAACTGCCTCTGTATCCGCTGCTATAACCTCTTGACGAACTGTTCCTGCTGTTTCGACCATAGCTGCTGCTCCGGCCGTAATTGCTGCTTCGACCGATACTCCTTGAACTTGTACCGGCATCGCCGCTTATAAGCATCCTCAGCAATTGAACAATCTCCGATGGATCACCGTTGCGAATTTCAAAAGTATCTGTAACGGTTTGCTCGGCTTCCGGCACGTCAAACTCTTTGATAATCATCTCGATTTGCAACAGTTTCTCGACTGTATCACGAACAACAACATTGCCTGTGGTTTCATCGGCGCTTACATAGCCGGTCTCGCTAAGCAGAGGTCCTACAACCTGGGTCATCTGCGAGGGACTGTAGTTTTTTAACTTAAAGAACTTTTGAACTATCTGATTTTTATTTTCAATATTTTCAAGAGGTTGGTCAACATATAGCGTAGGTATTGCCCTGTCGAGTCTTTTAATCCATTCGCCAATCTTCTTTAAGTCTTCAGCCGTTGCTTTTGCGATGATCCAGTTGTAAGTAGGCTGAGGAATCAGCAAGGCTGGCGTCCGGCTCGTTCCTACAGTGACCGATTGAGCTGTCCCGCCTGAGGAGGATGAGCTTCTACCTCGGGATGAACTACTCGGAGTACCTCCTCTGAAAGGCCCGCCGCGTCCACGGCTGGAGCTGGAACTGCTCAAACCGCTGCCGTCGCCTAACAAGGTCTGCAGCAGTTCAACCATTTCTGTTGGATTGCCGTGCTGAATTTCAAATATCTCTGTTAAAATCTCTTCGACTTCAACTACGTCGAACTGTTTGATTATCGTGCTGATGCGCATAAGGCTCTTGACCGTATCAATTACAAGCAGACTCCCTGTGCCTTCATCAGCGCTTACATAACCATAGTCACCCACCAGCGGCAAAATAATCTGCCCCATTTGCGAAGGACTGTAGTTTTCCAGCTTGAAGAACTTTTGAACTACCTGGTCTTTGTTTTCCACCGCCGCAAGCGGATA
>JAVVFI010000175.1:0-10683 GCA_032250555.1 Sedimentisphaerales bacterium | reverse complement strand
CGATAGACCTGATCGAGTGGTTCCGGCAGTCATTAACACAGGGCCTGGCTGAAAAAGCCATCGAAATAAGTGACATTAGCCGGGTAATTCTTGCAGGAGGCAGTAGCCAGTGGCCCTTTATCTCTGATGTAATATCTGAAACCTTGAATCTTGAACCATCAAATCTTATGCGCAGCGACAGACCGTATGCCGTTATTTCCGAAGGGCTTGCTATCTTGCCGGCTCTTCAAAAGCAATTTGAGCAGACTCGGGATAAACTCAGAAGTGGCCTTCCGCAATTCTGTGAAAAAAAGGTCAGACCTCTTATTAAGAAAATAACAGATAAGTATGTCTCGGACGTTGCGGTTGAAATAACATCGGAGCTTTTTGAAAAGACAATCAAGCCTGTTTTGCAGGAATTCAGAGAAATTGGCGGCTCTGTTGCTTCGCTCAAAAAGGATATGTCTTCAAAAGCGGAATCTTTTGAACCGCAGTTGAAAAAGATTATTGAAGACAGGATGCTGAATCTCAGGATAGGCTTACCAGGGCAAGTGAAGGACCTGCTCACCAGGTGGTTTGAGTCTTATGGCCTTGCTGTTGGAGATGCTCAGCTCGCCGAAGGCAGCCGAATGTCAGACCCGGGTGATGCTGTCAGACCGGATGTACCTGATCTATACGGTGGGATAATGGATACGGTTGGATGGTCTGTTGTTGCAATAACCACCAGCATCGGGGCCATGGTCTGTGGGGGCGCGGGAACGGCAATTTTGATATCAGGTCCTGTTGGATTGCTTGTCGGAGTAGTGCTGACTTCAGTAATTGCCTTCTTAACGGTCCGGTACGGAAAAGAAAAGGCCCGGAGATTTGCCGAGAACTGGGTTGCCCCTGCCTGGGTAGTCAAAAGGGTCTTAACGCAAGCGAAGATAGACAAGACACACAAGGACTTCCAATTACAGCTCGAAAATAAACTGCAGGCTGAGACAGCGACCTTGCAGGATGAATTTGAGACCATGATTCGAAAAATAACCGAGCTGCAAATTGAAAGTTTGTCCGAAATAGCCCAACTTTAAAAAGAAAAGCAGGCTCAAATGTTCAGGCCCAAAGGATTTACGTTAATAGAGCTTTTGGTGGTAATCGCTATAATCGCCATATTGATGGCTGTATTAATCCCTGCACTGAATATGGCCAGGAAACAGGTACGAGGGACTGTTTGCATGGCGGCCCTTAAACAATGGGGCTTATGTTATCAATTATACGCTACAGATTACAATTCTAAGCTTCCATTCTATATAGGTGGCACTGTCAACAGTACCTACATGGAGACGTTGCGGCCTTACTATTCCGACATCAAAAAGATGCGCACATGTCCTGCAGCTACCAAAGTCTCTACAATCAATCCGACCGGCCTTCAGGCTGAAAGCTATTTTGGATACACCCGTAATGCCTGGCAAATCGATGTGGCTCAGGCGGCCTGGATGGCAGATAGCGACTGGGGAATCGGCAGCTTCGGGGAGAATTCATGGATTCGTGATGTAATTGAGTCGAATGGTAGCCGGGATCCCTCGTATATCGGAAAGACGTGGGTAACCATAGATACAAAGAATATTAGTGAAATTCCCTTCATTGCAGACTCAAGATGGAACAACGCCTGGCCGACCAATGATCATCCAGCCCCCGCAATTGTGGCCGCTGAAGAGCAAATGTACAATATAGGCAACTGGTCGCAAATAGTATGCTATGTTATGAGACGGCACAAACACGGCCTAAATGTCTGTTTCGGGGACGGCACCGTCAGGCAGGTACGGGCTGAGGAACTGTGGAACCTGAGATGGAATAGAGAATACAGCCGCAGAGATATTGGCGATGCTCTTGCCTGGATGAAATATTGGTGACGTTCTCGAACGGCCGGAGTCAGGATTTTTCAAGTGGTTATTTGTGGCTTGGAGATTTTCATGTATAACCTGTTTGACTGTCATGAACACCAGCCTGTTTGTTCAGGGTATATGCGTTAAAAATCCAGCCCTCTGTTACTAAATCTATTTTTGCTTCAAAAGTACACATTGAATCGATGTATCTCTTGTGATATAGTCAATGCTGTCGGTGTAAACCAATATTTCAACCTAATAGGAGGCTAACTATGAATAAAAGTATAATCATTATCCTTGCCCTGATTTTCTCTTTAGCACCTGCCGCATGGGTAGCAGCGGAAGATTTAGCAGAAGTCGTGGGTATCAAAGGCGGTTTCATCGTTTACGTGGGCTGCGAGGATGGAAAGCTGTTGGCTTCTCTGGGAGCCAACGATGGCTTCATTGTGCAGGGACTTTCCGAAGATCCCGATACCGTAACAGCAGCCAGAGAACAAATTAAATCCGCTGGCTTATACGGAAAAGTCTCTGTCGGGCTTTTCAACGGTAATCAACTGCCCTATGTAGATAGCCTTGTGAACCTGCTGGTAATCTCTGATGCTGGAGGGCTTTCCGCGAGCGAGGTCAGGCGGGTATTGGTTCCGGGGGGCCTGGCTCTGATTAAAGAAGGGCAGTATTCATTCGGGCTTAAGACCGCTGACCTGGATGCGCTCAAAGGATGGAAGGCCTTTAAAAAGCCATGGCCGGATGAGATCGACGACTGGACACACTTTCTCCACGATGCGCAGGGCACATCCGTGTCCAATGACCTGATTGCCGGATACCCGAAGGGTATAAGATGGACCGGTGGGCCTTTCTGGGCCAGGAGCCATGAACATACCGCCAGCATGCAGGCATTGGTCGCAACCGCAGGCAGAATCTTCTACGTAATGGACGAGGGGCCGACAGAATCTATCCAGTTGCCCTCCGAAATCTTCCTCACGGCACGCGATGCCTTCAATGGCACTGTCCTCTGGAAACGGCCTCTGCACAACTGGTTCAATCCTCTCTATCCGCTCAAGAGCGGTCCGAGTTGGTTGCCCAGGAGATTGGTCGCCGTCAATGACAGGGTGTACATTGCTCCCGGTATAGGGCAGGATGTCCTCTGTATTGACGCAGCTACTGGAAAGACCGTTTGCACTTATGCCGGCACCGCCAGCACCTTCGAGTTGATTGTCTCAGACGATATCGTCTTCGCAGCAGTGGATCCTGACCGCAGGCCAATCGACTACAACCAGCAGAATGCAAATTGCTGGACGGAACGCGACAGGGCCAGCAAATTATGGGGATGGACCCCTGAAAAAGGCTTGCGCGTTGTCAAGGCAATACAGGCCGAAACCGGCAGCCTCCTCTGGGAAAAGAAAATACCTGTGGCCCCTTTGACACTCACAGCCGACAATAGAATGGTGTGCCTTTATGACGGCAGCGCTGTCATTTCCTTCGACAGGAACACAGGCTCAGAAAACTGGAGGACTAATGTTTCGAAAGCAAAGCTCTTCGGCACCGGGTACGGCGGCCCGAGGATGGTCATCTGCCAGGACAGAATTTTGTTCTCGCCGATGAAAGAAATCTACGCAATCTCCGTTGAGACAGGAAAAATACTCTGGTCCGTCAAAAACAAACCTCGCTCCGGACATTTCAGCCTCGAGGATTTCTACGTTATCGACAACAAAATATGGGCAATGCAGCGCCGTAACAATGGGGCTTATACCACTTACAGCCTTGACGATGGAAACATGCTCGCCGAATACATTAATCCGATACAGTCTTTCTACATTCACCAGAGATGTTATCCCGGCCGAGCTACTGTGAAGTACCAGTTGCCGCCAATAATGGGAACCCCGGTTTACGACATGGCAGAAGATACTTGGACCATCAACCACTGGTTCCGCGGAGGTTGCGTTTACGGGATCATGCCCGCTAACGGCATGGTCTATGCCACCCCAACCGCATGCGCATGCTCATACCAGTCCAGACTCAACGGCTTCAACGCCGTCTCACCACAACCCCAGTCGGCCCAGGCCCCGCCCGTCCAATACAGATGGATCAAAGGGCCCGCTTACGGCAGGAACAAAAACCGCGCCCGATATTCGTCCTCAGAGTGGCCGACTTTCCGCCACGACAATAAGCGCAGCGGATACGTCCGAACGGATGTCCCCGCCGATCTCGAACAGTCATGGAAGACGGACTTCGGCAGGAAGATTAGCCAGCCAACCGTTGCCGCCGGAAAGCTCTTCCTGAGCGCTGTCGATGAACACACTGTCTATGCCCTGGATGCCGCTTCGGGCCATGAAATCTGGCACTTCATTGCAGGCGGGCGTGTCGACTCTTCACCGACCATATACAAAGGCCTTGCGATATTCGGATGCGCAGACGGTTGCGTGTACGCTCTGACCGCCGCAGATGGAAAACTCGCCTGGAAATTCCAGGCCGCTCCAAGCAAGCGCAAACTGATGTCTTACTGCCAGCCTGAGTCGGTCTGGCCGCTCTCCGGCAGCACGCTGATACAGGATGGTAAGCTTTACTGCGTAGCCGGTCGTTCTATGTTCGTCGATGGCGGCATTCGCATGCTCATACTCGAGCCGGAAACGGGCAAGCTCCTTTCTGAGAACGTTATGGACGACCGCATACCGGGCACAGATAAAAATCTGCAGGACGTCCTCATGGGCAAACACATGCCCGTTGCAGTGCCCGACATCCTTTCCAGTGACGGCCAATACGTGTACATGAAATCTCAGACCTTCACCATGGACGGCAAACGCCTCCGAGTCAGACCTCAGCGCCCGGACACACAGTACGACGAGGAAGTCCACCTCTTCGCACCCATCTCGTTCCTCGACGATGGCTGGCACCAGCGGACCTACCTGATTTATGGCCGAGCGGCCGGCGAAGGCTGGGCGGAATTCCAGTTGCCGCCAAAGCGGGTTCCATGCGGTCGCGTAATGTGTATTGATGAGGAAAACGCCTATTCTTATGGCCGGGACCTCGAACTGTTATGCAACACCTCCATTGCCGAATATCGGCTCTTCAGCGCAGGCAAAACGCCTCAGCGCAAAGTGGGAATCCCCAAACTTGAAGGCACCTGGATCGAAGGCAAATACTCCGCTGAAAATCCTCTGGCTGCCCACTCAGTGGACTGGAAACAGCTTGCCAAACAGCCGAAAGATAAGCTTAGTGCTCTGGACTACAACTGGATTCTGGAGGAGCCCGAGATACTGGCAAAAGCCATGGTCTTGGCAAATGACCGCCTCTTTATCGCCGGTCCCCGTGACGTGGCCGACGAAAAGGAACTCTGGGGCCGTTCCAACGAAAAAATTTACAAGGAAAAGATGGCACTGCAGGCTGAATGGTTCAAGGGCAAGCATGGTGGAGTTATGCAGGTCTTCTCCAGGAAGGACGGCAGAAAGCTAACCGAGAAGGAGCTTCTCTACCTGCCTGCTTTTGATGGCCTCGTCGCTGCAAACGGAAAATTATATATGACCACTGAATGCGGCTCCGTCGTATGTTTTAAAGGGAAATAGCAAGAGCACCGTCCGACACGCAGAAACCGTTGTTAAGCCGGCGTACTCTCGAGGCACCTTGACAAGCATAGGTCAAGGTACTTCCGGGCACGATTGATCTCCGAAGTCACTTCTGCTGCGGTAGGCATAATAGGAATGCCACGAGGTACCGGGTGCATAAACACCTCGGTCCAGCCCCTGTAGTTTATTTTCTTCAGGGCTCCTACGATTGGTACAAAATCCATTTCCCCGCGTCCGGGCAGTTGCATCAGCTCCTGTTGCTTCGGCAGTTTCTTATGGCAGCCCATGCCGTATTGCCATGCATAGAAATGCACTAAACATTTACCAATATCTGTGATACACTTTGCGATTAATCCTGGTTCTTGCGGTAAATGATAAGGAGCTAGCGCAATCCCGAGATACCTGGAAGGTGTAAATTCTGCTAACCATCGCATAGCATCCGGTGAGTCAATCAGACTATTCGCATGATTTTCAATGCCTATAGTGGCATCCATCCCCTCGGCGGCAGCAATATGCGGCTTCATCTTCTCAACAAATCCTCTCACCGCCGACTTCAGAGCCTGACCCTTTAGATTTCCAGGGCTCGGGCTGCCGCTGATAACCATTGACCCGCCGAGTTTCTTAACTGTTCGCATTTCATCTTGCAAACCGAATGGACCAAGATCAAAATGTGTCAATATGCCTAACTCTACCTGGTATTGTTCCAGCATTGCCGCGAACTGCTCATGCCCCATCGTTTCGATTTGTTCTCGATGATTCGCGTGATGTTCCGGCCAGATATCAATGTATTGCGCTCCTGCTTTGAGGACCTCCGGCAGGACGTCCCTAAGCGCCATCCTGCCGTACATACTTGACCCGACAATGTATCTAAACTGGAAAGCCTTTGCCTCATTTGATAACGCTTCCTTCGCCGGCACCGCCGCTAACCCAGCGATCAAGCTCATACAAAACTCCCGGCGACACATACTAAGGTAGTCCGTTTGTATTTTAATACTCCGCTTCATTCGGACATTCTCCGTTCAATGCAGTTTTATTTTGGAGCTGAAACTGAAAAAAACGAACACACGTTGGTTTGCACAGATTCATAAGGGCTGGATTTCCCAGATTCTATGGTACCGAAATATTCATTGATGTCACCGTATAAAAATTCTGGCCGTCGAGAAGCTCGGGATCCAAAGCAAGAAACACCTCACGTTCTTCTTCTTTCGAATAGAGCTTGATTTTGAGTTTATATACTCCCGCTCGCAGGCTCGCCGGAATGTCGAGAGTATAGACCTCATGGTATATGGTTCCTGCCGGTTCGGGCATCCATTTTTGACAACCGGACTCGAACTCGAAGTCAATATTATCAGGACCGGCCAGCCTCACCATTAATTTGTAAGGATTATAAGCGGGTGCCACCCCTCGATTCTCCCAGGCTAATTGGACCGTACACGGCTCACCGGACTGCACCACATCAGGGATGGTGACATGATGGAGAAAGAGCCAGTAGCCGCATCGATTTAATAGCTCAACAGTCAGGCCCGGATTGTCGGCGAGCCACTCATGCGCATAACCGTGATAACCGATATACGTCGCATGCAATAAATCCAACGCCCCCCTGAAAAAATCTGGTCCATCTTTTCCTTTGGCATATTTAGACAGAGATGATCCTTCTTTAACTTTCCAGTTACCATCTCTCTTTACGGCGCCATAGTGTTGCAGTTCAAAAACAGTGGGCGTCTTCAGATAAACGTCTTTGAAAAACTCAGGGCTGCGTACTGTATAAGTATCCGCATATCCTCTCACATATCCATTTACCAGCGGGCTGTCGTCCCTGTACGATATTCCCTGCTTCAGGATATACTGATGCATCTTTTGTCTATCCTGTAAATCTCCGATACAATAGACAAAGTCATCCGAAATCACGATCTGTGTCTTCCGGAAATACTTGCAGTACAAATCCACATGGACTTTCCGTTGCTTGTAGTCATATTCTATCTGGCTGCCCGATGATGTATGTCCCTCTCCCCAGTCTCCGATACTCCCGACATCAACATAAAGAAGCCACGGCTTCCCATCGTACCGCCCGGCAAACGCACGCAGAAAATTCTCTAATTTCTCCAGATACACAGGATCGTCAAACACCGGCTCCCACGGCCCATCCGGCCCGGCTTTCTTCCCCCTTCGATAATAACCCCCCTTCGCTCCCGCTTCCATCACCCATTTGGGCGTTGCATATTGCTGTTCGATCAAGTCCGTGCTTGTCTCCTTGCAGCTTATCCTGAAAGATATCTTCAATCCTTTCTTCGTCCACTTATCGATAATAGAGTCAATAATGTCCCAGTTAAACCGACCCTCCTGTGGCTCCAGATACGCCCATGCAAGCCGTATATAAATATGGTCCATCCCCGGAAAATCAAGAATATCCGAATCCTTCCGAATGACATATTTATTGATATGGTTGTCCGGATAATGGTGATACCATCCTTTATGGGGGTTCTCCAAAGCAGCATCCTCGTCCCATTTGGATTTCATATCAATCTCTCTGCACCATGCGGAACTCAGAGCAAATTGACCTGCAATAATAATCCCAAGTAAAGCAATCTGAACGATATTAAACTGTTTCATAAACTCCTCATCTAACTTTTATACGGATGCTCCCATGGCCTGCGATACCTGCGTTGCAGCAGCCTCGCAGCTTTGCGATTACCAACGATTTCTTGAGAGTCCCTGTCCCAGATAACCTTGCTCTCCGTTTCGTATGCAATCATGCCCAATTTCACCGTAGTTGTAGAATAATATCCCTCTTCCGTCGTACAAAGGGGCTGCCTGTGCTCGCGCACAGCTTCGAGGAAATCAGCCATATGAGCCGGACCCATATCGCTGTTAATCTCATTCACCGTAGGTTCCGTGTTCCTGCCCTTCGGAATAATGATCCATGTTCTGTCCGTTGCAAAAACAGTCCCCTTCTCGCCATAAAAGAAAATCCCGTTGCTAACTTCCGGCCTGTACTCTTGTGCTCCCCAAATGCGATGGTGCCATATCACCGGACAAGTCTCGAAGTCAAAATGCACAGTCAGAATATCAGGCGTAGTGATCTTGTCTTTGAAATAGTAAAGCCCACCCGAAGCCTGAACCGCTCGCGGCGTAGTCTCTCCTAAAATCCAGCGGGTCGCATCGATCAGGTGGATACCCCAGTCAACAAGGTGCCCATGCCCGTATTCTTTCTCTAATCTCCAAGCAAAGTGACCTATCTGCGGGCAATACGGCAGCTTAGGCGCCGGCCCGCACCACAACTCCCAGTCCAGGCTTGCCGGCGGCTCCTGTGGCGTCGTGTCCCGTATTCCTGCCGTGTAATGAATTTGAGCCTCGGCCTGAACAATCCGCCCGATATTGCCTTCCTGAATATACTGCTTCGCCTGCCCGATTGCCTTGCTCTGCCTGCGCTGAAAACCAATCTGCACTATCCGCCCGCTCTTTTTCGCCGCCTTAACCATCGCCTGCCCTTCACGTACATCATAGGCTAACGGCTTCTCGCAATATACATCGAGCCCCTTCTCCAACGCATCGATAAACATAAGCGCATGCCAGTGCGGCGGCGTAGCTATAATTACAGCCTCTAATCCTGCTGTTCCTAAAAGCTCCTTGTATTGCTTAAAAGCCTTCGGACGTGAGCCCTGGCTCTGCTCGATTTTGTCCGCACTGTCCTTCAGGTGCTCGCTGTCAATATCACAAATCGCGATAACCTCTACACCTCCAACCTTAAAAGCGGCCCGCACATCAGCCATACCATAATTACCGCAGCCGATTAAGCCGACTTTAAGCTTGCCTTTAGCCTCCGAACCCCCGTAGAGCATGGTCGTCATCCCCACAGTTCCTGCCACAGTCGCACCGATAAATTCCCGCCGATTAATCTTTTCCATCGTAATATTTCCCTTCTGCCTGCACGCTTAATGAAAATATTAAATATGTGATATTACTTTACACAAGAAACACACATTACAATAGTCAATAGTCAATCGAAATGCGTGTCCCACACATCCATGATATAAGATTATCATACATCTAAGAATTGATATGTCAATACCGCTCGCCCCCTATCCTTCACTTCGATATTCCTTGTTTGTTATTCGATATTAAATCAACTCAAAACTCAATGCTAAAAAGTCAAAACTAAATTACAGTCTCTAACGGCTCGGCGTATAACCTAATTTCCCCCACACAGCCTTCTGCACTCTGTACAAATCCTCATTATCCGGCACCGAAGACGAAGCGCTTATTTCACCTCGCGCAAACTTTATTGTCCGTGGGTCCTTCCACTTCCAGTATTCAGCGTGCCCGTCCGCGAAAGAGAAGTTCGTTCCATTGCCGTGCCGCACAGTAATCCCGTCCCACCACTGTTCCCTGTCATAATTAACCGTCCAGCTCGACGGGCTCAATCGCCCCTCATCAACGAAAACAGCCCTTTCACCCGGCCTGCGAATTTGCAGCCTGCTTTTAAGGATATGCCCCTCAGCGCCGGGTATAGCGTCATGACCGTTCATAGCGTCAACTATGGCGTATGTCACCACCTCTCCCCGTACGCCCGTCGGGCATTTGTAAAGCTTTAAGCTCGGGCAGTATGGAAACAGCAATCCCCTCTGGATACCTTCTATCTGCGCCTCTTCCGAAGCATCCTGCCCCGGCCAATATACCCAGCAGTCCCCGTCTTTATTATGACCTCCGAGGCTTGTATTGCCGCTCACAATCTTGCCCTCGTTATCATCCGCGTACATAATCCACGCAAGCCCCATCTGCTTCACATTGCTAAGACACGATGCGCGTTTACCCTGCTCTCTGGCTCGATTCATTGCAGGCATCAAAATAGCCATCAACACCGCAATAATCGCAATCACAACTAACAACTCTATCAGCGTAAATCCTCTTGCCTTTTTCATACTACTATCTATACCAAACTGCCCCCATCCCCGTCAAGGTAAATACTATATACCCTTAAACAAAACTCAATTGAATTGCTTGCCCCGCCATTTATCCTCAATACAGCCGGAAGTAGCGAGTTGACACAACTGTCGCCCCGAGCGCAGTCGAGGGGTCTGTTTAAAATAATTGCCATTCTGAACGCAAGAGCCTGCCCTGAGCGCAGTCGAACGGGAAGAATCTCAAACCAAATAGTAAATAGTCAATTGTAAATAATAAATCGAAAAGCGGTTGCCCTTTTTGTCTTTCCAATTAACCAATCTCTAATTCTCTGACTGTCACCCTGAGCGAAGCGTAGCGGAGTCGAATGGGTCTGGCCT
>JAVVFI010000174.1:0-10689 GCA_032250555.1 Sedimentisphaerales bacterium | reverse complement strand
CGGTCATGGACGTCACCATCAATATAGGCATTTTATCAAACCTGGGATCCTTTCGTATCTTCCTTGCACAAACAAATCCCTCAGCACCTTTTCCCATCATGACGTCCAGAATGAGAGCATCCGGCACTTCCTCCTCCAGTTTGTTAAATCCATCTTCCGGGTCGTAGGCGAATCGAACATTGTACTGCTTTGTTTCGAGGATCGCTTTAGTGACCATAACGAAATCCGGATCATCATCGATAATCAGTATGTCTGGAGCACTCATGTTTTCTCCTTTCGCAACAACTTTTGTTACGGTAGTTTCCTTCTGAGAAGCCGGCCTGCACAAGCTGCCCTGCTCGTTTTTATTCCACCACAACCTCAGTTACAACTCGCCGTGTGTAAAGAAATACCTTCCCGTCCTCGCTGCACGATTGAACCTCAAAGCCCTTTTTAGCGTATTCCTTCTCCACTGAGCCGGCTTTTTCTTCACCGTCGTACTCAACACCATCCCACATAAATTTTTTGCCATCAAAAAAACGTGCTTTTGCCATATCTTAAAATCCTATAACAAATTATTCTCAAAGCTTTATATACGTTTCAACCCGAACCAATTCTGTTCAAACCTTATACATACTGGGACCCAGCGCACGAACAGATTCTGTCATTTCCCGGATCACCTCAGCGAACCTGGGACCCTCAGACGCCGAAACCCATTCGAGCCTGAACCGCTCCGGTTCAATGCCGAAATCTTCCAGCATAAGCTCTATTGCTTCCTTTCGGTTCTCAGCTTTAACATTACCGTCAAGGTAGTGACAGTCTCCGATATGACAGCCGCAAATCAGAACACCATCTGCACCTTTTGTTAAAGCATCTATAACCAGGTTCGGGTGCACCATTCCCGAGCACATAACTCGTATAATCCTCAGGTTCGGAGGATACTGATACCGGGAGACCCCGGCCAGATCGGCCCCAGCATACGAACACCAGTTGCAACAAAAACCAATAATTATCGGTTCAAACGTTTCTTCGTCTGCCATATTAAACAAACTCCTCTATTAGCCTGTTTCCAGTGCGGCTTCAACCATTGCACTTAATTGCTCAAGCCTGAAACTGCGGATAAATACTCCTTTTTTCGGACACGTAGCCTGACACACACCGCAGCCTTTACATAACGCCGCGTCTCTTTCAACTGTTTTCTTAATATCACCCTTGAGCATATATTCAATCAGCGTCAATGCGTTATACGGACACGGATCAATGCAATATGCACAGCCGTCACAGTTATCGTCCACAATTTCTGAAATATTAGCGTCCAGCTCTATTTCGTCTTTGGACAGGATAGTCGCTGCCCGGCCTGCGGCTGCATCCGCCTGGGCGATACTTTCTTCGATTGATTTCGGGCAGTGAGCCAGCCCGCACATGAAAACACCATCGGTGGCAAAATCGACCGGTTTGAGCTTCATGTGCGCCTCTAAGAAAAACTTGTCCTGATTGAGTGACAGCTTGTATAATTTACCCACTTCACTAAGGGTCTCGCCCGGCACTATCCCGGCGGCTAACACAACCAAATCAGAATTTATCGTAACCGGGGCATTGAGAACGGGATCAAAACAGGAAACTGAGAAACTGCCGTTAGCATCCGTAACTTCAGGTTTCTTGTCCTCTTCATAGCGGATGAAGCGTACGCCTATACGTCTTGCCTCTGTATAGTATTCTTCAAGCAGACCGTATGTTCTTATGTCACGATAGAGAATGCAGACATCAATTTCAGGCTGCTTTTTCTTAATGACAATCGCATTCTTAACTGCTTCCGAGCAGCAGACGCGGCTGCAATATGGATGCTCCTCGTCTCGCGAACCAACGCATTGAATCATCACGATGGATTTCACCTTTTTAAGCTCGGACTTGTCCTCGGACATCCACTGCTCAAATGTCCGCTGGGTAACAACGCGGGGATTTTTGCCGTAGAGATACTCGGTCGGTTCGTATTGCTCGGCCCCGGTAGCGACGATAACGACCCCGTGAGAGACCTGTTCACTATCTCCGTTATGCTGAATTGTGGACTTGAAGTTGCCTACCGAACCCTCAACTGCAGATACAATACTTTTAAGATTTACATCTATATTAGGATGAGCTTTGACCTTCTCAATAGTGCTTTTAAGCTTTTGCTGTGGGTCGTCGCCGCTGAGCAGGCTGTGTATATGATTAAGGTTGCCGCCCAACTGCTCCTGGTTTTCAACGAGATACACCTTAAATCCCTGATCGGCCAGGTTGAGTGCCGCCGTCATTCCGGCGATGCCGCCGCCAATCACCAGGGCATCATTATTGACCTTTAGGGTTCCCTTTTGCAGGGGTTCGAGCATTCTTGACTTGGCAACAGCTATCCTGACAAGGTCTCTTGATTTTTGAGTGGCCATTTCCGGCTCATGCATATGCACCCAGGTACACTGGTCACGAATGTTGGCCATTTCAAACAGGTATTCATTGAGCCCGGCCTCTCGACATGTATTGCGGAAAAGCGGTTCATGGGTTCTCGGACTGCACGAAGCCACTACGATGCGATTCAGGTCATGCTCGGCAATCATTTCTTTTATATTTTCCTGAGTATCCGTCGAGCACGTATATAGATTATGTGCTGCATAGACGACATTCGGAAGAGTTTTGGCATATTCTACTACGTCCGGAACATCGGCCACTCCGCCGATATTTCTACCGCAGTGACATACAAACACACCGATACGCGGCTCCTGCCCGGCAACATCTTTTTCAGGTGGATATTCTTTATGCGTGATTAGAGTGTTTCGCTGGTCTGTAAGTAGTGCCATTGCCTTGGCGGCGCCTGCTGAGGCCTCCATGACCGTTTCCGGGATATCTTTCGGCGAAGCAAAAGGCCCGCAAACATAAACACCGGGCTTCGAGGTTTCAACAGGTGACATCGGCATCGTAGCTGCAAAACCATTTTGATCAAGCTCGATTCCGAATTGGTCCGCCAGCTTTCGAACCTCAGCCGGAGGTCTTAAACCCGTAGAAAGCACCACCATGCCAAACTCATCTGTTAGTATTTCGCCGTCAGCGGCCTGATATGTGATTTTGAGGTTCTTTGTTTTCGAGTCCTCTTTCACCGAGGAGGGACGACAGCGAATATATTTAACACCAAGCTCCTTTGCTCGCTCATAATAGGCGTCAAATCCTTTGCCATAGGCGCGCATATCAATGAAAAAGATTGTGCAATCGAGGTCGGGAGCGTGCTCCTTGGCAATAATAGCCTCCTTCGTCGCATACATACAGCAGACCGAGGAGCAATAGTTGCACTCTACTTCTCGCGAGCCGACACACTGTATCCATGCAATCTTCTCCGGGGCTTTTTCATCGGTGCTGCGCAGGACCTTTCCGAGGTACGGTCCGCTGGCCGAAAGCAGCCGTTCGAACTGGAGACTGGACAGGACATTGGAATACCTCGAGTAACCAAGTTCCTTTTTGAGGTCGGGATCAAATTGCTCAAATCCCGGTGACAAGACAACGGCACCGACATCCAGCTCCTCGATTTCATCCTGCTGTTCATAGTCGATAGCCCCGGCTTCACAGAAATTCTCACAGGATTTGCACGTATCGTTAAGGAAGTGCATACAGGTATTTTTGTCAATCAGCGCTACTTTGGGTATCGCCTGAGCAAAAGGTATGTAAATGGAAGACCTTTGGACAAGACCCATATCATAATCGGACATTATTGGCCTTGGTTTGTTAAGTGTAACTTTCGAGAGGTCCACATCATTGGTCGGGCAGACAACTGTGCAGGCCCCGCAGGCGATACAAATAGGAGAATGTTTGTCGTAAGGAACAGCGACCTTTCGTTCCGAACCTCTGTTAACAAAACTGACGGCGCCGATACCCATCCTTTCCTCGCATACCCTTGTGCAAAGCCCACAAAGGATGCAGTTCTCGTTCATCTTGGGAAAGCGAGGCTCCTCGATACCCATCTCTTTAGCCATTTCCACTATCCGCGGCGAATCCGGGCAACGGGCCAACAGTAGTTCGAGCATCATCCGGCGGGTCTTCAAGACTCTTTCCGAATCGGTTTGTATAACCATTCCTTCCTCTGCAGGATAAACACAGGAAGCCTGAATACTCGGACCCCACGATTTTACTACTTCGACCAGACAAACACGGCACGCGCCGTAGGGTAACAAAGACTTGTGGTGGCAAAGAGTAGGAATTTTAATACCGAGCTTCTCAGCGGCCTGAAGAACGGTTGAACCTTCTTCAACCTCTACCTTTTTGTTGTCAATTGTTAGAGTAATCATTTTCTGCATGTTTCTCTCGTGTCAAAACGATATTCTGAATTGTCTTTATGATGTTCATAAACGAAATTAATCTCAGGATTACCTGCAACCAACATGCGCATTGTCTCACTAATGTCACCCATAGGTTTGCAGTCCGGATGACTCATACGAAACGTCGCCCTGACCGTCGTTCCAACACTGGGTATAGAGTTCAGCTCCATCTTGCCGCCGCTCTCCTCGGCCGCCTGAGCCAGCAGGGACAACCCAAGGCCCACTCTGCGGGTCTTGCGGGTCGTGAAAAAGGGATCAAGAGCTTTTTTCAGAGTCTTTTGATCCATGCCCTTACCATCATCTTTAATCTCAATAGTTAACAAATCTTTTTCTCTGTCTTCGTTTATTATAATTTCAATTGTCTTTGCCGCTCCGTTAATAGAGTTTTCAGCAATGTCCAGAATATGCAGCGACAAATCTTCCATTCAATTGCTTACAACCATCCTTCCCAGCTCACAGCGCAGCGCTTTTGAAATCTCCTGTAACGACGCTTCCTCTATCATAAAGCAAGTGGAATTCTTTCCGATGTCTTCCGGAAAATGAGCATCAGAAGAAGTTACCACCGGATAGCCATATTCCTGTCCGGCTGATGATGGGTTCGAGACCTCCACGGCATCCAGCTTCAATCCATAGGGAATGAAACCTAACTGGCCAATCAGACTGAATCGCTGGCGGTCAACGTGAGAGGCAACAGCTAATCCGGCGAATTGGTGAATCGCATCGATAATCTGCTCTAAGGTCAGGGTTGTCGCCCCTATTAAAAGCCTGGAGTTTTGACCCACCACATTATCGTTCTCGTCAATGATCAATTGAGGGCCGAAGGCTTCCTCGTCGTTTTGGCCGGGCAGGTTTTCATATATAATATCCTGCAGGCCCATCAGTTCCTGCTCGGTGCTGAAAAGTCCGAGGATATGCACTTCCTCACGCGAGGTCACCTCAACACCCGGAATAACCACAAGCCCCTGTCGCTCACCGGCTTTCATCAACGCCCTTACATTCTCTCCAGAATTATGATCACATATCCCAATCATATCCAAACCTATTTGTTTAGCCTGCTCGATTATAGTTGTTGCCTGCATCAGATCGTCGGCACAGGGAGAAAGGCAAGTATGCAGATGAAGATCAGCTCTTACTTTCCTCATTATTTCGTTCCGACAATTCCAAGGCTATAGAGCTTACCGACCAGTTCAAAGGTCGGCATCTCGGTTACCATAATCGGCAATCCTTCTGCCTCTGCTTTCTCCAGGGTTTCCGGCTCAGGTTCTCTGTTATTTACCAATATAATTCCAGCCAGGTCTTTCATGCTGGCCACACCAACGATATTCTGATGAATCTGTAAAGTAATCCAAAGGTTCCCTACTTCGCTATGAGCAAGGACATCACTTAGCAGGTCGCTCGCATACCCCCCGGTAACCTCGCGGTCCAGTTGCATTTTTGCCGACCTGACATTCAGGTTTAACTTCTGTATTAATTCACTTAGTTTCACTCATAGCTCCATCTTTGGTATTAACACGAATATATAATTGAGTTCCCTTTCCCACTTCAGACCTCAAGTCCATCTTGCTGGCGCACCTGAGAATATTGTTCAGGCCCATACCGGCTCCAAAACCTAAGTTTCTAACCCACTCCGGAGCCGTCGAATAACCCGGCTGCAAAACCTTCTCGACATCGGGGATCCCAGGCCCGGAATCCGTCACTGTTACAAAAATCTCATGTGGTTCAACACGTGCCCGAATCTTGCCGCCATTGGTATAGATGACCAGATTCATCTCTGCTTCGTATGTAGCAATTGCAACCCGGCGGACAACCTGAGGATCCAGACCCAGGCGATTTAAGGAGGCTTTGAGCCGGCTGGCCCCTTCTCCTGCCCGTTTGAAATCGTGTCCCGCTACATCATACTGAAACAGAAGCACCACTTTGTCTGCAAGAATATCTTCGAAGAAATGTTCAACTCTTCGGCGGTAAATCTCTTCCTCTTCTTTATAGTGATCAATCTCCAGTTTTTTAAGCAGACCCTCAACTATGTCCCCCTTGGTGATAATGCCAAGAAGCCGCCTGTTCTGACGGTTAATAACGGCAAATCGGCCGAAACCAAACAGATCGAACTTATTGACAGCCTGGGTCAACGGCTCATCGTCATAAAGAGTTTGAACAACTTGGCTCATCTTCTCACTAATGGGGCAATCGGGCTCCCTGTCGGCCAGCCACTTAATGAAATCCTCGATACTGATTATGCCTACCATTTCATCCCCGTCCATTACAGGCGCACCGGAGATGCGCTTCTCCCGCAAAATACTCCTTAATTCACTCATATGGGTCTGCGGACTAATCGTAATGACATTCCTTTTCATTACTTCGCCTATCCTGATCTCATAGACTAATTCCTGAATCCTGCTTATTTTGTCATCTGGAGTCACTTGAAAAAATCCTTTTAACGTTTTTTCTTATACTCAGAGTAACCGGAAAGCCCTTCTTTGTGTAATCGGCCGCAAGACTCAAACATCGAAAGAGGCGTCGTCAATAACGGGATATTCTTGGCTTCAGCCATTTCAATCGTCTCATGGGCAGGCTTTTTTCCCCGAACAAAGCATATTGCCCGCAGGTCAGCCATTTCTGCGGTACGAACTACCTGTGGATTAATCAAACCCGTTAACATAAGTGCGCCCGGCTTGAAAAAAGACAACACGTCACTCATTAAGTCAGAACCGCAGGCAATCGTGATATCTTCACTCAGTAGTTCTTCGCCCACGAGAACTTCAGCTTCCAGTATCTTTTGTATATCTTTCAAAATCATGCTACTAACACCGCATCAAATTTACAAACATCCGCACAAACTCCGCATTTGATACATTTATCATGATCGATCTTGTGCACTTCTTTGGCCTCGCCCGATATAGCCTCCTGGGGACATTTCTTGGCACACAGCCGACAACCCCTACATTTCTCATCACTGATATTAAACGTGATTAAAGCCTTGCATATCCCGGCCGGACATCTCTTTTCTTCAATATGGGCTTTGTATTCATCTCTGAAATGTTTCAGCGAACTCAATACAGGGTTGGGAAGACTTTGTCCTAATCCGCACTGGGAAGCATCTTTGATTGACTGTCCTAATTCATCAAGTAGCTCAATGTCCCCCTCCTTGCCCTTGCCTTTACACAACCTGTTCAAAATCTCAAGAAGTACGTATGAGCCTTCCCTGCACGGCGTGCATTTGCCGCATGATTCATCGTTTGTGAATTCGACGAAATATCTGGCCACATCAACCATGCAGGTATTTTCATCCATAACAATCATGCCGCCGGAGCCCATCATTGACCCGGCCTTATCAAGTTGCTCATAGTCAACCGGCAAATCGAGCAAGCTGGCCGGAATAACACCTCCTGAAGGCCCGCCGGTCTGGACAGCCTTGAATTTTTTACCCTTGGGTATCCCCCCGCCAATGTCATACACGATTTCCCGCAGAGTTATGCCCATTGGCACCTCGACCAAACCCGCATTGTTGATATTACCCGCCAAAGAAAAAACTTTGGTCCCCTTGCTTGTTTCGGTCCCGATTTCTGAGAACCACTTTGCTCCCAGATTCATAATAACCGGAACATTCGCCCAGGTTTCTACGTTGTTAATCACAACCGGCTTTTCCCACAAAGTGGTGCGGGGAGGTCTTTGTCTCGGCTCAGGCGGTTTGCCTTCGATAGAAGCAACAAGAGCAGTTGTTTCGCCGCATACAAACGCTCCGGCACCTCTGAAAATATCGATATTACAATTGAAACCGGTGCCCAGTATATCATCTCCCAGCAAGCCGTATTCCTTGGCCTGCTCAATGGCAAACGTCATTCTCTTGACTGCAAGCGGATACTCCATCCTCAGATATACATACCCCTGAGACGCCCCCACGGCATACGCCCCGATTGTCATTCCCTCAATTATGGAGTGGGGATCGGCTTCGACAATACTACGGTCCATAAATGCTCCCGGATCGCCCTCGTCGGCGTTGCAAACCACGTACTTAGGTGTCCTCGGGTCTTTCCTTCTGCTGGCCCATTTACGTCCCGTTGGAAAGCCCGCCCCGCCCCGTCCGCGCAATCCGGCATCAGTTATTTCTTTTATCACCTCTTCAGGTTTCATCGATGTCAGGACTTTCGCAAGGGCCTTATAACCGTCTCTTGCGATATATTCTTCGATATTATCAGGATCAATCATGCCGCGATTCCGCATGGCTATCAATCGCTGATCCTTAAAGAATGGTATGGAATGCAGTTCCGGAATTGGGCTTTCTTCTCCGGGAGGAACATACATAAGTTTTTTAACGGGTCTGCCCTTTAGTAAATGCTCCTCAACGAGATGCGAAATATTTTCAGTGGTGAGATATTGGTAAAAAATTCCGTCCGGTTGAACAACCATCAGCGGCCCTTGCGCGCAAAAGCCGTTACAGCCGGTCATCACGACTGCGACTTCGTCCTGAAGGTTGTGCTTTTCGAGTTCTCGTTCAAGTACTTCCTTTATGGCAAACGTTCCGTTTGAGACACAGCCGGTACCGGCACAAAGCATCAAGTGTGTTCGAAAACGCTTCATCCAATCTCTCCTTTGTCCAACAAACTATCCGACACGCTCACTGCCAGTGGCTAAAGCGTATTCCTCGACCACTTCTCCAGCCAAAACATGAGCTTGAAAAACCTTCTTGGTCTTCTCTTCATCCAGATCGACATATTTTACCGGCGTTTTTCCCTTTAGTTCCACCGTTATCATAGGTTCCCGGCTGCAGAGTCCGGCGCAACTCGAAGTCGAGAGGATAACATCCTTTGTCTGCTCTTGTTCGATAAGGTCCATCAATGTGCTCATTACTTTTCTTGCTCCGGCGGCAATCCCGCACGTTCCCATGTGAACTATTACTTTCGCCCTATAAGAGCCCTCTCGAAGGAGCATTGTCCTCTTGATTTTCTCTCCGATCTTGCCCAGGTCTTCAGGTTTGATCTTCGGCATTCTTTTCTCCTTCCTACGTGTACTTTCCAATCACGTCAGGAATCATAGACTGGTTAACATAACCGAATATATCTTCATTGACTGTAATTACGGGCGACTGGCCGCAGCAGCCCACACAATTGACTGTCTCCAGGCTGAACTGCCCGTCATCTGTTACGTCACCTACTTCGACCTTCAGTTCCCTCGCAAAAGTATCCAAAATTCGCGGAGCGCCTTTGACATAGCACGCTGTGCCCGTACAGACCCGGATGATGTTCTTTCCCTTAGGCTTAAGACTAAACGCATTGTAAAAGCTTGCAATCCGCAGAATATGCTCGATAGGAATCTCTTTTACCTCTGCCACCCTGCAAAGGACCTCCGGAGGCAGCCACCTGAACTCCTCATTAATATCATGAAGAATCGGAACGATGATTTCGCGGCCGCCTGAATATCTGTTCAAAATGTCGTCCACCTTGACTCGCACGTCTTCTTCAATCTGGACAGGCGCACGGCCCGGCTGATCTATATAGACAATGTTCCGAACAAGACAACTCTCAACACATTCTCCGCAGCCCGTACACTTTTCCTGGTCAACATAGCGTGCCTTTTTCCTGACGCGGACCTTGAAGTTGCCCGCCGAACCTTCGATTGATTCTATCTCAGAATAGGTCAATTTCTCGATATTCATGTGCCCGCCGCAATCGACCATACGCGGCGCAAGGGTGCACATCGCGCAGTCGTTAGTCGGGAACGTCTTGTCAAGCTGCGCCATCACTCCGCCGATAGACGGCCCCTTTTCGACTAAATAGACCTTATACCCCCCCTCAGCCAGATCGAGCGAAGCCTGCATACCTCCGACCCCCCCGCCGACCACGAGAACAGCACCAACCTTTTTATCTGTTGCCTGAATCACTTATTTGCCTCCCGTTTCTTTTTCCAAGAAGGGCTATCCTTCTCAAACACCGGACAATAATCCGTCCGAACTGACAAAATGTTTCTGTAATCCCAATTTATCAGGAGCCACACCCATTGCCAGCCCCATCAATTGTGTAAAGTAAAATACCGGCAAACCGTAATGAACACCGTATTCCTGTCTCTGGTGATAATATTCCCGAACACGTTAAGCAAGCATCTATCGCCATTGAAGACAAAAATTTCTACGACCACATGGGTTTTGATATCTACGGAATCCTGAGAGCGGTCATTAATAATCTGCAGGGAAAACACCTGGAAGGCGGTTCTACTATCACCCAGCAGCTGGTGAAAAATGCCCTGCTTACCCCGGAAAGATCTATCCAGAGAAAAGTCAGAGAAGGTGTGCTTTCGATTTTCACTGAGCTGCTCTACACCAAAGAAGAAATTTTAGAAATGTATCTCAATTATATTGCCTACGGCGGAACTGCAGTGGGAATAG
>JAVVFI010000173.1:0-10690 GCA_032250555.1 Sedimentisphaerales bacterium | reverse complement strand
TTTTCCTTCCCTGGATTGCCTTGTTATCTCAAGAGTGTGTTCCTTTTTTTCAGGCATAGCATTCATTGCATCCAGAGCGTTTATAAAGATGTTTAGGAGTACCTGCTCAAGAAGCTGTGGATTCAGCCACACCATTGGCAGGTCGTTGGCGCCGACATTCTTGATAGTAATCAACTGCATACGCTTGTCGAATTTAACGAGTGACAGTGTATTGTCTATCAACTCATTAATATCTACCCATTTATACACAGATGTTACCGGCCGGGACAAGCTCAGCATGCGCTTCAGGATGTTGGATATCCGGCTGACTTGATGCCTGATAACCAGAAGGTGCTCTTTTTCTTCATGTGTATTAAGTTTTCTGCCAAGATATTGTGCCACCGAAGAAAGACTTGCCAGGGGATTGCCTATCTCATGAGCAATACCGGTAGCCATCTGTCCTATCGCGACCATTTTTTCACGTTGGGCCATTTCAACTCGTGACATCTTTAACATCTCGTTAATTGCAGTCACTTCCTCAGTACGGTCTAATAATTCTTCTTCCAGCTTTTTATGAATGGTTAAATCCTGGCCTACAATAACATATCCCAGCTTTTGTTCATCAATGCCGATAACTGGAGAGCTTTGCGCTTCAATATATCGCTGTTCCAAACTGTCCGTTTTGAACTTCATTGCCTTGTCACCGACGGTGATTGTTGTTATGTTGTTGTCAGTTGAAAGACCTCTAATATGCTCTGTTAGGATCTGTGGGAAATCCTCCGGTAAATCTCCGTTCTTGTCTTTGTGATGGTTGTTAGATGTGCGTTCGTTTTTCCACAACTTTGCAGCAGGATTGCACATTGCTATCTTACCGTCAGGAGTGACAAAAATCAGCCCCTCGGTCATTGCTCCAATAATCGCACGAAGAAGATCATTGTTTCGTGCTGCTTCTCTCTCTTTCACAGTCATCCGGGCGATGATAATTCTTGTCAAATATTGTGTCAAAAATACTGTGCAAACAAATGCTGCAAAGGCGGCAAGAACATATACCGGATTTGTCCAAAGCCCTTCTATGGCATTTTTGATTTGCAGGGGGTAATACCCAAGCCATGCTCCCTCATGTAATTCATTGATGGCTAAAAGGCCGAACAGCAGTACGGTCGTTAATCCGACAGTAAATGAAAGATTTCTTGGCAGTATGATTGTAGCTATGATGACATGAAACAGATAAAACAGGAAAAAGGGATTAGCGATCCCTCCTGAAAAAAGAAGCACTGCCGTAAGAATGACTAAATCAGCTTCCACCTGAACCATAGCCAGCACAATATCTTTTGGCACAGCATAAGGCTTTTTCTTGGTCGCTGCACAGAAATAAAAATAATTACACAGCAAAAGTATTCCTGCGCAAATGTAGACTGGTGTTGGGCTTGGCAATAAAGGGTAAGGAAAGACATAACTTCCTACCAGAACAGCAGCCACTATCCCGCCAGCGGCAATCCACCTGAGCCGTATTAGCCAGAGAATCTGTTCGGCAAGAACTTCCCGCGAACACCGATTCGGTTTATCTATTATCCTATCTCTCATTCAAAACTCTGAAGTCATGCCCTATTCCTTGTGGCTTTCTGCTCAATTCTGATCCACCCCAGGATGGCTTGTACCTTTGAGACATTAGTTCCTGAAGCACCATATAATAATTATTATTATTTTATCACTTATGAAAAGAAAGCACAAGAAAAAAAATCTCATTTATGAGAAAATGTTAGTTTTGTGTGGTTTGATGGAGTCCAAAGCTTCCCGTGACCGGGAATTTAAGCCGAAAAACGGTGATAACACTAAAAGAAACTATCTTTAATGTTGATTCTGTTATAAATAAGATGTTCAAAAACGCACATCGTTTTGGTTAATCAGGAAGCTGAAAAAGCTCTCCGGTACGCTTTAATTCTTCCTGTTTATCTGCATCTAAGCCGATTTCTTCATCTGTCAAATAGCATCCCGAATCCGGCGCCCAGGGATCATCGAAATACAAATCCGCACGTACCCGGAGACTGCCACCGCATACATCAAAGAATTTGCAAAGTCTGCAGCGGCCTTTAATGTATTCTCTGCGGTTCCTCAAACCCTTTAATAATGGATCACTTGTATCCTGCCAAATCTCACTGAAACGCCTCTCATGGATATCTCCCAAATCGTAATGCCCCCAAAACTGATTTGGATGTACTTTACCGTTAAAATCAATGCATCCTATTCCAACACCACTGCTATACATCCCCCCGCCGTTCCATAAAAGCAGTTTCCAGACATTTTCTGCACGGGCAGGGTCTTCCTTAAGCAATTTCAGATACAAATAAACGCCGTCAACATGGTTGTCAACAGTCAAAATATCTGTTTTTCTACCGGCTTCTTTGTATTGTTTCGTTTTAGCTAATATTGTTTCAATCGCTTCTCTGCTTTGAGCATGGGTGAGATCATCATCTCCAATGGTCTTTCCCCTGCCGCTTGGTACGAAGTGGTAAAAACAGGCTCTCTCTATATTTTCTGCTTCGAAAAAATCGAATAAGGCCTCCAAATCCTGAACATTTCTTTTTGTCAGAGTCAGCCTGAGACCCGTTCGCACTTCGGCATCCTGGCAGTTTCTTATGCCCTGCACCGCCTTGTCAAATGCGCCGGATACTCCCCTGAATTTGTCATTTACTTCACCAATCCCGTCAAGACTGATACCTACATAAGAAACTCCCTTTTGTTTAATTTTCCTGGCTATATCAGCGGTAATAAGTGTCCCGTTAGTCGAAATAACAGCACGCATGCCCTGCTGACCCGCATATTCTATCAATTCAAACAAGTCAGGCCGAGTCAATGGTTCCCCTCCGGAGAAAAGCACCGATGGCACATTGAACTGGCCAAGATCATCCAGAATGACTTTTGCCTGTTCTGTTGTGACCTCATTACTGGCCTTGCCGGTACCGCTGTCGTTATAACAATGAACGCACTTCAGATTACATGTTCTGGTGATATTCCAGACAACAATAGGTCGTCTTTCAGATGCTTTTTTCGGGATTATTTCACCCTCTCGTTCTCCTGACCCTTTTTTCCCGTAGCGAAGCCAATCACCGGGAGTAACCTCATCACAATATAATTTGCTAATATTTATCATTGTTTACACTCAACCTCGTATTCTAAACTATAATTATTGTGTTGCTTCTGGTGGAATATACGCACAAAAAGGTTCTTCGGCCATATAATTTTCCGTCGCGGCGTATGCTCTGCCGCGACAGCCACCACATACTTCTCTATAACCACAAATACCGCACTTGCCTTCGAGACTGCTGCTTGTACGCATTCGCCCAAGGTCTTTGTTGCCCTGCCATATTTCTGAAAGTGTTTGCTTGAGCACATTTCCACAATTTACGGGCAAATATCCACAGGGAAATACGTCTCCCTGGTGGCCGACAAAAAGCACACCAAGCCCGGCGAGACATCCGCGTGTAGGAACTCCATGACCGGCTTTGCCCGGTACATGGCCGCTGCTGTGCGATAGCTTTTTACGCTCCTGATACAAGCCCTGTTGTCTGATTATACGTTCATAGTGAGGCCCGCAGGTTACTTTCATTTGTAACTCGCCGCGTCTGTCCAGCTTGCATACCTCAAGCATTTTTTGTTCATATTGCTCAGGTGAAAGCATGTCCGTTTCGGCAAGGACCTGCCCGCATCCGACCGGAACCAGCATGAATATATGTACAGCTACTGCCCCTAATGATTTGGCAAGTTCGTAAACTTTCTCCAATTGTCCGGCATTGTGCTTGGTCAATGTTATGTTGATCTGAACAGCCAATCCTTTCTCGCGAAGGTGTTTAATACCTTCAAGTGCCCTTTCGAACGAGCCTTCCAACTGACGCAGCTTATTGTGAACCTCGGCAGTCGCACCATCCAGACTCACTGCTATCCTCACTATTCCACTGTCCCGTATTTGTTCTGCCACTGTAGCATCTATCAATGTTCCATTAGTCGCAAGTGCTGGTGTAATCCCTGCTTCACGAGCCTGGCCGACAAGTTCAAATAAGTCATCACGACAGAGCGGTTCGCCCCCTGAAAATACCAAAACCGGCATCATAGGCTGTCCACTGCCTAATTCAGCCAACTGTTCTATCAGGTTCTTCGCCTGAGCAGTTGATAAGTCCTTAAAAGCTGCTTCATCGGATTCCAGACGCCGACAATGTGCGCAGGTTAAATTACATTTTATCGTAGTTTCCCAAAACAAGAGTCTAAGAATCTGATTTGGCCTTAGAGCTTTATTCACGACTGCTCATCCTCCTTCTTGTTTAGCTCAGATGATATCTGTTCAGCATGTTGTACGATACTGCCAACATACCGTGCTGCCTCAGTAGCACCATTTTCTTTAGCTATAGTGTTGACGTTCTTAATTACGCAATGAAGAAGCTTGTTGACAACACGGTTCACCATTATCTCCAGAATTTCTTTGCATGAAGCCTCCTGTCTCGTTCCAACGAAGAACTGTTCAAGCTCATTTTGACTAATCCGGGCAAATTGTTCCTTCATCTGACCTATTAAAGGGCCAATGTCCTTGGATCCGAGCCAATCCATAAAGTCGGTAACATTTTTATAGACTATTTCCATGCCTGCGGTTATATCCTGCTCACGAGCCTTGCGATTTCGTTCCACTACCTCAGAAAGGTCGTCCACACTATAAAGGTACACATCATCAATTTTATTTATTGATGGTTCGAAATTTCTCGGTACTGCGATATCGATAATCAGCAGCATTCTTCCCCATCGGTGGTTCATTATTTTTTTGAAAGGGCCTTTCCGGAACAGATAATCCTGTACCGCCGCTGAGGCTATAGCAATATTAGCACCAATCAACTGGTTTTCAATTTCCTCCCACTTATCGACTCCTATACCGTATTGCTCGGCTATATTCTTACCACGTTCGTATGACCTGTTAACAACTGTTATGTTTTTACATCCGACATGAATAAGATGCTGTATAAGCAGCTCCCCCATCTCGCCGGCACCGATCACTACAACTTTTGCCGATGAAATGTCAGCGAACAATTGCATAGCCAATTCGACCGCCACACCGGCAACGCTAACCCTGCCGGTTGATATTGAAGTAGTTGTATATATCTTCTTGCTTGTGGTAAAAGCGCAATGAAAAAGGCGGTTCAAAATTTTTCCAGTGCTCTTTGCTGTGCACGCAAGCTGATAACTTTCCTTCACCTGCGCTATTATTTGTGCTTCGCCCACCACCATACTGTCTAAGCTTGAAGCGACCGTCAGTAAATGTCTTACGGAATCTTCATCTTCATATACGTAAAGTGATTCTTGAAATTTTTCTATTGGAATGTTGTGAAATTTAGATAAGAACTCTGCCAGGCTATTTGCAGTTACCGCTTCTGAGATTTTGCTGGCACAATACAACTCGACACGGTTGCACGTTGACAGCAAGACAAATTCAGCTTCGCGAAATCTGATTTTGAGTTCTCTGAGTGCCTTGAGAGTCTGTGTCGCATCAAATGCCAGTTTCTCACGAATTTCTATCGGAGCACTCTTATGGTTAAGACCTAAAACTACTATCTTCATCTTTTTTCTTATGTATTTTGTTCTATAGCTTCAATGTCGCTGCCGCTAAAGTCGTGGCTTGAACCGCAAAATACCGAGGTTCCCACCACTGCAAATAGGATCAGGGCAAACGTGGCAAGCGTAACATAAGCTATAATTTTTTCTCGTAATTTGACTGTGTGCCACAGCACCATAATAACACCAAGAAGCAGCCATACTAATGCGATAAGGACGATTTTAGGGTCTGTGAGCCAGTCAGAAGCAGTCATATTGAGCGAGGATGAGGTGGCTGCCAGGCCGATCCCACTCGCAAAACCGAATGTCATCAGTACGAAACACGCTTTTAAGCCGAAAATATTCATTCGCTCGAGTTTTTCGAGGTTAGGTACCTTTCCGAGGACTTGTAGTACCTTCTTTTGCTTTAGTTTTTTTCTGCTAAAAAGGTAAAGCGTCGCACTTGCAGTTGCCAGCATTGCTGCTGCCCCACTGAGAATCATTGAAAGGCCGTGAACAATCGCCCAGGGAGTAGAAGCCGCTATTTGTGCTTGAGAGGCAGGTTCGGCTACAGTTGCAGCCAGAATTATCAGGCCCAGAATTACCCAGACCATGACAGAACCGAACCATACCTGCTGCATTGCAATGCTGACGAACAGGTATATGAGGCCGAATACAATAGTAAGGACAATCATCGACTCAAAAATTCCTGTTAATGGCACTGCTTTTATCGCTACAGCCCTGAATATTAGCAATACAGCTTCCAGAGTTACCGCAAGACATACCAGAGGCAAAAGAAGGCGTTTGTTTTTCTCGCCCCTGTCCCGCAGTTGAAGAATACCAACTATACTCGCCGCTACATATAATGCTAATACAAATAAAAATATGATTAACTCAGGTATTGGCAGGCTTAGCATTGTTTCCCTTATTATTCAGTACTGCTCGAATCATTTTGTTTTATATAGGTCGGTGGCACCTTTTTAAGTTCCTTTTCGGTAACCAGTATGTGGTAATTCGAAATCCCGCATGCCTGGCTCATTCGCTGGACTATCTGCTGAACATCTTCTTCAGATTTACCGTGAACCATTGTATAAAGACTATATGGCCAGTTTTCATAAGTACGTCGTTCATAGGCGTGACTAACCTCTTCAAAGCCGGCCAGTACCTTACCGACTTCATCAGTTCGTGAGGGCTCCACCTGCCAGACAACCATTGCTCCGCCGCCAAGACCAACTTTAACATGATTTACTATGGCCCCGATCCGACGAATTTTGCCCTGCTTTTTCCAATCTTTCAAAACCGCCAGCAATTGCTCTGTTTCTATGCCTATCTTTTCCGCCGTATCCTTAAATGGATTTTGACTTTTAGGCAATCCGTGTTGAATTGCCGCCAAAATCTTCTGCTCAATATCAGATATTTGGTTTTTCATTTTTTAATAGTTATTATTTACCGGACACATTGAGTCATAAATGTTTTTAACTCTTCCCAAAATCGATAAAACATAGACTTCTTAAGCATTATAATCGGTTCAGCATGTAATTGCAAGTTAGTTTATTACAGTTCTTGTAGCTCATTAAATTGTCGTTTCTTAATACCTTAGTTTCGGAATTTCTTGAATTGGTTACGTTTTTATTGTAAAAACTCCAAAAACATAAAGTTATAAATTGTGGAAGGCTAATAAATGAGACCACTTAAAATAGCAAGCCGCGCTAGTAAGCTGGCTTTGGTGCAGTCAAACTATATCTGCAACTTGCTAAAAAATCTCAGCTGCAATATTGATATTTCCATAGTAGAAATCTCGACAAAAGGCGACCGTGACAAATCGGACTTCCTTTATAAAACCGATTCAATGGGCTTTTTCACTTCGGAAGTTGAGAATGCGCTTCTTGACGGCCGCGCTGACCTTGCCGTTCATAGTCTTAAGGACCTGCCTACCGCCTGTACAGAAGGACTCGTAGTTGCCGCAATACCGAAAAGGGAATCCGTTGCCGATGCTTTGATAGCCTCATCCCAGGCATCCTCAATTGCCGCCCTGCCGGCTGGGGCAACCGTTGGCACTTCGAGCCTGCGGCGAATCTCCCAGTTGCGCAGGCTCAGAGATGATATAAAATGTGTTCCTTTACGTGGAAATGTCGAAACAAGGGTTTCAAAGGTGGCTACTGGGAAGGTTGACGCTGCTGTAATCGCCTGTGCGGGTTTGAACAGGCTTGGCCTTGCTGATAAAATTTCTGCGATTCTGCCCCCTCAGGAATTTCTGCCCGCTCCTGCTCAAGGCGCATTGGCCGTGCAGATTCGTACCGATGATAATGAGCTTGTCGAGCTTGTTTCAAAACTTAATCATAAAAATTCCCGTATTGCCGTCGAGGCCGAACGAGCCATACTTTCGTCTATGCACGGCGGATGCAGCATTCCTCTGGGCGTATATTCACAAATCTCCGGCGATAATATTATAATTTATGCAGTCATTTCTGACGTGGAAGGTGATAAATATATCAAACGCTCTAAAACTGCTAATATCAATGAAGCAAAGTCTTGTGCCGAGGAGCTTGCACAGGAACTGTTAAACGCTGGCGGACGGGAAATTCTCGACCAAATCAGAAACAGCCGAAATGACTAAGCCGGGGATAGTAGGATTATGTTATTAATTGGCAGAATATTACCATTTGATACTTAGCACTTCTTACTTTTCCTGACGTATGAAAAACTGTTATACGGTAAAATATGGGGTGATTCTTTCAAGTGACATGTTTTTGTAGTTGTAATAGCTGTGGCAACAATTTATAATCCGCTTTTTTCAGTAATATATTGTTAGTTTAGCGAAGCTTATATGATACAAGTCAACAAAATCGGTTCGGTAATGGTTGTTGGCGGAGGTATAGCCGGCATTCAGGCATCGCTGGATTTGGCTGATGCAGGATTCAAGGTATATCTCGTTGAATCTGGAACAGCCATAGGCGGGCACATGGCTCAACTGGACAAGACCTTCCCCACGAATGACTGTTCTATGTGTACCATATCTCCTCGCCTCGTTGCTGCCGGTACACACAGGAACATCGAGATAATTACAAACACCGAACTTGCGGAGCTATCGGGGCAGCCAGGTAATTTCGATGCAAAACTTGCTATAAAGCCGCACTTCGTTGACCTTGAAAAATGCACCGGATGCGGTGTTTGCGCAGAGAACTGCCCTGTCGCACTCAAGGATGAATACAATCAGCTTCTTAACGATAGAAAGGCGATTTTCAAAGAATACCCGCAGGCCGTACCCAATAAATTTGCAATGACCAGACTCGGTGTGGCCCCGTGTCACGATAGCTGCCCCATACACGGCAATCCCTGCGGATATATTGCCCTGACCGCCGCAGGAAAGTATCAGGAAGCTTATGAGTCGGCAACAGAAACGAATCCATTCCCTGCTATATGCGGGAGAATATGTGAGCATCCCTGCGAGCAAAGTTGCAATAGGAATAATCTCGATAGTCCGGTTTCAATTGCCTACGTAAAGAGGTTCCTGGCAGACTGGTACCATGAACACGGAGAAAAGTTGACTCCTGAAGAGAAAAAGGCGTCGATTGAAGAAAATGGCAACAAGGTTGCAATAGTCGGTTCCGGCCCGGCGGGTTTGTCGGCAGCGCTCGATTTGAGAAAAATGGGTTATTCAGTTACCATTTTTGAAAAGCACGGGGTGCTCGGCGGAATGATGAGAATAGGCATCCCCGAATACAGGCTGCCGACAGAAATTATAGATAGAGATATTCAAAATATTCTCGATTACGGCATCGAGGTTAAATTGCACAGTCATATTCAGGGCCAAAGTGACATCGAAGACATGTTTGGTAAAGAGTATAAGGCTGTTTTCCTGTCTGTCGGCTCGCACAAAAGCATGAGAATGGGTATGGAAGGAGAAGATTCCGAAAACGTCTCAAGCGGAATTGATTTTCTTCGCAATGTCAGACTCGACAAAAAGACCTCCGTTAAGGAAAATGTCATAGTAATCGGCGGCGGCAACGTTGCGATGGACTGTGCCCGAACGGCGCTGCGGCTTGGCGGCAAAAAAGTTTCCCTCGTATGTCTCGAAAGCCGGGATAAAATGCCTGCCTATCCATGGGAAGTCGAATGGGCCGAAGAGGAAGGTGTTGCTGTCAAAGCTGCCAAGGCGACAAAGAAAATTATCGTCGAAAACGGCAAATTCAAAGCCCTGGAATTGCTGGATGTAAAAAGGATGGCTTTCGTCGAGGGTAAGCTGGAGCTTGAAACTGTCTCCGGTACCGAAGAGGTCCTCGCTGCGGATGAGCTAATCGTGGCTATCGGTCAGAAGCCGGCACTCGGTCTGTTAGGCGAGTGTGGAAAAATAAATCTCACAAAACGCGGTACAGTTGAAGTTGACGAAAAAACAGGTATGACTTCATGGGAAGGTGTCTTTGTCGGTGGTGATGTAATTCGCGGCGCCGCAAGTGTAGTCCAGGCCACTGCAGACGGCCAGTTTGCTGCTAAGGCTATAGATGCCTATATAAAAGGTGAAAAATACGAGCCGGAAAAATGTGATCAGCCGGTAGTGGAGATTACCGCAGAGGAGTTGAAAAAACGAAAAGAAAAACTTGTCCAAAGACAGGAAATGCCCACCATCGAGCTTGATAGACGTCGATCATTCGAAGAGGTTGATTTAGGATTCACCGAAGAGATGGCCCGGGCCGAAGCGGATCGGTGTTTATTTTGTTCAGTTTGTTCCTGGTGTGGATTGTGCGAGAAAGTATGCGAAGCCGAAGCAATTCTTTATAACGATAAGTCAAAGGAAAGATCGCTCGGTGTCGGCGCAATTATTCTGACTCCCGGCTTCGACCTGTACGACGCAGAGAAAAAAGCCGAGTATGGATACAGGCGTTTCCCCAACGTTGTCAGCGGGATGGATTACGAAAGGATCTTAAGCGCATCGGGTCCTTACGAAGGACATATTCAGAGACCTTCAGATGGCGTTGAACCCAAAAAAATCGCTTTTATACAATGTGTCGGTTCGCGAGACCAGGACAATCCCTACTGCTCTACGGTTTGCTGTATGTATGCTACCAAACAGGCGATTGTAACTAAAGAGCACATACCCGATGTCGAGTGTAAAGTATTTGTTATGGACGTCAGGGCTTTC
>JAVVFI010000172.1:0-10795 GCA_032250555.1 Sedimentisphaerales bacterium | reverse complement strand
GTAATACCATGGATATCATTGCTACAGGCGGCGAACAGCACCTTGGTGGACGGGACTTTAATGATCGTATAAGTGAAAAGCTGCTGGCAGAGTTTGAGACTAAAAATGGTTTCAGACCTTCACCGGAAAAACATCCTGTGTTCTATCAAGAGATGATGCAGAGGATCGAGCAATTGAAGATAAGCCTTTCTGCACAGTCCCAGTCCCAGGTTGTCCTGTTCTGTGAAGGCAAACAACTGCAGATGACAATTACACGCCAGCAATTTAACCAGTGGGTTCTGGACCTGGCGGAGAAAACCATGGAAAAGACTGAGCAGACAGTCAAAGAAGCAAATCTTGATTTTACTGGTATTGACGAGATTTACGCTGTGGGCGGTGGTTCTATGATGCCGATTGTAACTGAATTGCTTGAAAAACTTACCGGCAAAAAGGTATCACGCCGGTGTCAGCCGCACTGTGCCGCCGCACTGGGTGCTGTATTAGCCGGTCGTATCGAATGTGAGCGGCAGGGCAAGACTTATACCTGCGGTGATGTTGCGTTACCTGGGCCAGGCCTCATTGTCCATGAAATCCTCAGTCATACCATTGGTGTAATGGCATTGGACCAGGATAACAGAGAAGTCTGCAGCCAGATACTGGCCAAAGATACGCCGATCCCTTCGATACAAACCAAGTTATTCAAACTAAGCCAGCCCAATCAAACCGCAGCAACAATCCAGATACTGGAAGGTGAGGATGGGCAGGGTTCGAAGGATTGTTTGGTCCTGGGGCATTTCGACCTGAATGATCTGCCGCCTCGTCCGGATCTGATTGGACGTGTTGAGGTAACATTTTCCCTTGATGAAAACGGTTTGCTGACTGCAAAAGCTCGAGACAGTGTAAGCGGCAAGGAAGAACAAATGCAAATCGACTACAACACAAAAACCAAACAGGCTGATGCCGCTTAATCAAAACCACTAACCGCCGGCAGGCACCTTCCGCCTGCCGGCATTTTTGACAGGATAATTATTATGAAATATTTAAATTTCGCCAACCATATCCAAGCAAACGAACAACCTGAAACGTTACTAACACTGATAGATTTATCTGGTTCAATGGAAATCACTGACTTTAAACCAACCAGAAGAACCGCCGCCATAAAAGCTAACAAGGAAATCATTAAGGTCAAAGGTCGGCAACATCCCACTGACAAAATTGGTGTTATAGGTTTCCAGAGATCAGCAAAAATGTTATTGCCCCCAACGCTTCCATCTAAGATAGTTGGTCTTGAAAAAGCTATCGACAATGCCAGATTAATAGGTGGGACGGATTTCGTAGCACCTTTGAAATTAGCCTACAGCTGTTTTTTGGGTAGAGCAATCACTACCATGGGAAATTCTTTTACAAAAACGTTGTCCAGTATCTTTTTCGAACCTGGTATCGACAAGTGCAATTCGCTAACAAGTAGAAATGACAAAATCACAAAACGAATCAATCTTCTAACCGACGGTGAACATCTTGGTGAAGATAATCCAACTAACATCGCAACTATATTGAAAAAAGCTGGAGTTATTATCGACTGCATTGGCATAGGGGGCAGTCCAAGAGATGTTGATGAAAAACTTCTCAAGCAAATTGCTTATCGAAATCCTGACGGCTCAATAAGGTACTGCTTTATCGGTGATCAGCAAAAATTGCTCCGAAAATATCGTTCTTTAGCTCACCATATACGAGCCATTTAAGAAAGGACAATGAAAATGACAGGACTAACTTACCTATTGATGTGTTTTTTGTATTTCGTATGTATTGGCGTTGATATTGCAATGTTCTTTTTACAGATAAGGCTTGTTGTGCTGTGGAGAAATGTCAACTGGCTCGCCCCATTTGATCATGCCGGTAAAACGCTTGTTAATGCCATTACTACAAAAGTTTCGCAGTTTTTGAAAACCCAAAACCCACTATCTGAAAGAGGAAAACTCATTGTAGCTTTGATAGTATTCACCATAGCCAGAGTTATTCTTGGGACAATTCTAAGAGCAGCATAACAAGTAAGTTCACTCTAAATTATGGAAGGAAGAGTCATGTTAAACAATATTGAAACAATAGTCTTGGTTTCTATTTTTATAATACTACTGGTGGTTATATCCAAGCCCATTAAATCCGCTTTTAATCTTGATACGTTTCCATCTTGTGTCCTTTCGGTATGCGTATCAACATTATGTATTATTGGAATGAACCGTTTCTTGAAAGGTTTGTCTGGAATCATTTTGCTGCCTTATGCCGCATTGGGGATAGCTATTCTTCTGATATTGCTCTTTTCGTTCATTAGCAATTATTTCAAAGGGGCGAAGGGCCGCTTATCAGATTATACCATCTATAAAGATGATGCTGCTCAAACAAATGAATCTTCCGGTCAATGCGCAGATGCATTTGGCGTGCCCAATGACCGAGAGAAATCGTCCGGGGCCCCAGAGGTTCAAATCCCCCCCCTGGTGCCCAAATTTAAGCCTCCACCCAAACAGTTTTTCTCTCGAATCAATCCCAAGGCTCCAGTCTGTTCGGGCAACCTAAGCATTAACCGGAAGAACCAAACAAATAATAAGCGACTGAAAAGTTGATGAAATGACCTCAGAGAATAATAACGACTTATATCATGATCTCCTTACCGAAGAAGAGCTTATTATCTTTCTACGGATTCCACATGTAAGCAACACCAAGAACTACCACAATGCCATAGAAAATTTGAAGAGGATGCATGACCTTCCGAGAATCCACATATGTGGCAAACCTTTGTATCCTGTGGAGGAGATAAAAGAATGGATCAGAAAAAAAACCACAACTGGGAAATAATTATATTGCGCTCCTGTGGATGCTGGTTTATAATGGGCTTTGGATTAATCCGGGCCACAGCCAGCATCAGAAAGGAGGTAAATTATGGCTAAACAGCTGGTAAGGCTCTGGAAACGACCGTGTAAGAACGGTAAAGGGTACAAGTATGTTCTGATTTGGTATGATGAGCATGGAAGGGAACGTTGGCAGACTCTAAAACATGCTGATAGCCGCAAGGCAAAACGACAGCAGGCTCAAAAAGAATGCGAACTTCGCATGGGGCTTGTTGAGCCGGAGTCAATGAGGCTGAATAAATTATTGGAAGATTATTTGCAAAGAACGCGAACACAAATTGAAGAGTCAACAGCTAATTCAGCAGCTTATCGCATGAAAGATTTCATCAAGGCCATTGGTAATATGTATTCTGATGCAATTACATATCGGCACGTTGAAAGATTTCAGCAATATTGCATTGACAAGGGTTTGAGTCCTGCTTCTGCAAATACTCACATCAAAATGGTTAGACGAATATTTTCACTGGCGGTAAAAAGAGGGCAGCTTGAAAAAAATCCATTTAATGGTATCCCTTTACTGAAAGTTCCGCAGGGTATGGTAAGGCTGATTAATGAGCAGGAATTCCAGAGGATTCAAAATGCAGCTCGGGAGACTATCTGGAAAGCCAGAATATTGCTGGCCAAAACTACGGGATTGCGTCGCGGCGAGATATTGAATTTAACCATAAACGATGTTGATTTTGCCAAGGGAAAAATCATTGTTCAGCCCAAATCAGATACAAAGCATACGTGGCGATGGGTCGTAAAAGACAAAGAGCGTCGTGAAGTCCCGCTTATCGAGGAAGCTGCTCAAATTCTTGTAGCTCTTGAAGAAGAAATACCGCAAGGGCAGCCATACCTTCTTTTAACACCCGGGAGATATCAGAATATAATGCACCTTAAAGTTTCCGGGGAACTTATTGACAGGGTGGCAAAATGTCCTGATGGCAACTTCCGTAGAAACTGGAAGGTTATCTGTAAACATGCGGGTATTGACGATGTGACATTTCACGATCTAAGATCAACCTGTATCACCGAATGGTTTGAGCATGGGATGATGCCTCATGAGGTTCAGCGGCTGGCCGGACACTCAAGTATTGAGACCACGATGAAGTATTATGTGGGGATAAGAGAGTCTATGATTGGCCGTGCCAGAGAGGCAAGTTCTGCTGCGTTAGGCGGCAATTCCATTGCAACTTCATTGCAACAGGCCAAAATCCCCAAAAAGGGCGGTGACACAGATGTCACCGCTGCCCTGCAAACCCTTATATCTGCAGGAGTTATAAAAATCGGGGCGACAGGACTTGAACCTGCGACCTCTTGACCCCCAGTCAAGCGCGCTAGCCAAACTGCGCCACGCCCCGAACATAAAACAGTATTGTAATATACTTAATATCATAATACAAACAATTTTTTACAATTATCCGCATCATTGATACTTGCCACCCAGCCAGGATAAAGTAATAGTAAGCAAAGAGTGATGAAAGTCATGGATATTTTGCAGTATTTTCTCTTGATATAACACTAAAATATCATATAATTCAGCCGGAACAGAGATCTGAACAATTTTTTTAAGGATTAACACAATGGCTGCAGAAAGTGTAGATAGCGTGGAAGTAATAGAAAGTATAAAAGGTATAAATGTAAATGAAATTTTACAGACGGTCTATGAATATTTAGCTCAATATGGATTTAAGGTTATAGGGGCTTTATTAATCTTTCTCATTGGCCGATTGGTGGCAAAAATTCTCTCCCGATGGATAGAAAAGGCTCTCCTCAAGTCACGTATTGACAAAACATTAGCTAAATTTATCAAGAATCTCAGCAACATAGTTTTATTAGTATTTGTAGTTATCGCCGCTTTGGCACCTCTGGGAGTTGAGACAGCTCAATTTGCAGTAGTCCTTGGTGCGGCCGGTCTGGCCATAGGCCTGGCTCTGCAAGGTTCACTTTCCAATTTTGCTTCCGGTTTTCTGATGATTATCTTTCGCCCCTTTAAAGTCGGAGATTTTATTGAAGCTGCCGGAACCAAAGGTACTGTTAAGGAAATTCAGCTTTTCAATACCATCATGAACACGCCGGATAATATTCGAGCCATAATTCCGAACTCCAAGATTACAGATGATAAAATCTTAAATTACACAACTACTGGTACACGAAGAGTTGATTTAGTCATCGGAATTTCCTATGAAGACGACTTGAAAAAAGCCCAAACGATAATCGAGGATGTTCTGGCTCAGGATGGAAGAGTTCTCCCGGATCCCAAATCGAAGGTAGCTGTTTTTGAACTTGCCGACAGTAGTGTAAATTTTGTCGTTCGCCCCTGGGTCAATTCAGCAGATTACTGGGACGTTTATTTCGAAATGACTGCAAAAATAAAGCTCGCTCTCGACGAAAATGACATAACAATACCATTCCCACAACGGGATGTTCATATTAAGAACGAAACTAAGTAAAGCGGTTTGAGATGTTTGGCTGAACTAAAAAGCTTATTTCGATATTTGAAATTGCAGTCATTAAGACTATATTTTAATTAATTATGGTGAAAGGGTATGATTATGAATATGAAAATTTTGGTAATAGTGTTTGTTCTCGTATTCTGTGTTCAATCCATTAATGCAGACGAAATTACATTCACGAATGGAGACCGTCTTACCGGGAAAATAACCCACCTTGTGGAAGGCAAGATGCTTTTCAAATCAGATGCTATTGGCGATGTAACTATAGATATATCAAAGATAAAAACTTTCAGTACTGATGCCCCGATAGCGGTGCATCTCAAGGATGAAACTGTCCTGTTACAAAAGGTAGTAAACGCTGAACCAGGCAAGTTCGGCATTGAAGGGGCCGGTACAGTGGAAGCTCAGGATTTCGAACTCGCATCAATATCATCAATAAATCCCCCGGTTAAACCTTTACCTAAGTGGACGGGAAATATTTCAGTCGGTGTAACTTCTACACACGGCAATACAAAATCCCAATCTATGAGCGCTAGTTTTAATATAAATAAAAGAACCCATAACGACCGTACTCAGGTAAGTATGGATTATGCAAAAACAAAGCAGGAGGACAAAGTAACTGGCGTCGATGAGGTCACAGAGGACTGGTGGCGGTCAAAAGGAAAATATGATTACTTCTTTACTAAAAAATTGTTTGGATTTGTTGACGGGAGGTATGAAAAGGACGCTATAGCAGAGCTTGACCGAAGGATGATTATAGGTGGTGGAGCCGGTTATCAATGGATCGAGACCGAAGATTTGAGCTTCTCGACCGAGTTTGGTATGGCCTCTCTCTACGAAAAGTTTGATAACCAGACAGACAGCAATAGTGAAATATCGATACAAGCCGGATATAATTTCAACAAGACTTTAATGAAGAATGTCAAATTTATCCATGACCTGACTTATTACCCGAGCACGGAGAGCTTCTCTGATTATTATCTTACATCAACCGGTGAAATTCGGACCAACTTGACCAGTTCAATGTTTGCGAGTTTCAAAGCTATCTTCAATTATGACGCTACGCCTGCTATCGGTTCTGGTAAAACTGATACAAAATACCTTTTGGGTATAGGCTATAACTTTTAACGTATGCTGATAGAAGGAACGAAAAAAAGTAAGGGAATTACAATGAAAGAAACCACGATATCGATATTTATTATCGCGACTTTTACGTTAACAGGCTGTCGCAGCGCCTATTACAAGACAATGGAGGCGTTTGGTCAACATAAGCGGGACATATTGGTCAGCCGTGTAGAAGATGCCCGTGACGCTCAGGAAGATGCCAAAGAACAGTTTAAATCAGCACTGGAGAAGTTTAGCGATGTTGTCGAGTTCAGTGGTGGTAAACTTCAAGACAAATACAACCAACTAAAAAGTGAACTCGACAAAAGCAAAGAAAAAGCAAAAGATGTAAGGAGCAATATATCCGGTGTTGAGAATGTTGCCGAGGCGCTTTTCAAAGAATGGGAATCTGAATTGGAGCAGTACTCCAGCGATGAGTTGCGTCGTTCAAGTGAACAAAAGCTCAAGCAGACACGCCAGCGTTATTCACAGCTTATCACTGCAATGAAGCGCGCAGAAACCAAAATAGAACCCGTCCTTACTGCTTTCAATGACCAGGTCCTTTTTCTTAAACATAATCTCAATGCCCAGGCAATTGCATCATTGCATAATGAGCTTGCTTCAGTAGAAGCTGATATCGCAACACTTATTAAAGAAATGGAGGCTTCCATAGCAGAAGCCGATGAATTTATCAATGCGATGGCCGGTGGTTAAAACAAGAATTTTTTAGGAGAATAGAACAATGAAAAGTGTACGTAAAATCCTGCGCATTGTTTTGTTAGCAATTGTAGTTTTGATTGTCGGCATCGTGGTTGTGATTCATTTTTTCGGCAACAGCCTTCTTAAGACAGGGATTGAAACCGCAGCAAGTAAAACATTAACTGTTCCAGTCAATATAGACGACATGGACTTTTCAATCTTGGGGGCAAAAGTCGGCTTCCAGGGCCTTGTAATTGATAATCCGCCGGGTTACAAACATGAAAAACTGCTTAAGTTAGGTGATGCCCGTATTGCGGTAAGTACCGGCTCGCTTTTGAAAGATACCATCAACATAAAAGAAATTAAGCTCGATAATGTAAATGTTGTACTCGAACAAAAGGGGGTCACGAGCAACAATCTTCAGGACATTATCAATGCACTCCCGAAGTCAGATGAACCGGAAGACAAAACAAAGGCGGGGAAGAAGCTTCATATTGATAAACTGGAACTTACGAATATTGTGGTCCAGGCCAAGCTTTTACCTGTTCCCGGCAAAGCAGATACCGTCACGCTGAAACTGGATCCGATTGTAATGAACGACTTGGGCAGTGATAATAAACTTGATGTGGGTAAATTAACCGGTAAAATCCTGCTGGCTATCGCCACCGGTGTGGCAAAACAGGGTGTCGGGCTTTTGCCTGAAGGACTTACAAATGCTATGAGCACAACATTGGGCATTACAGCCGACGTGGGAAAGGCCGCTGTCGAAGGGGGCGCAAAACTCATAGAAGGGGGAACCGATGCAGGCAAGGGGATTATAAAAGGTGTTCAGAGCTTGTTCAAACCCAAGGAAAAGGAATAAACTTGTTCTAATTGTGCCTTTTGATTGTAATAACTAAATCTCCTTCAAAAGAATATTTGCCGGTGATTTTTCAATATCATCAGCGAATGTACTCAGACAAGTTGTAAGCTTGTCCAGCTCGCTTGTTTTCTCAACAGGAATATTTGAAATACCTCGACGCTCAAGGGATTCAACGACATATTGTACAGTGAGTTTTCCTACATCAATCGCAGGTTGATATGCAACATCTTTGTTACTATCCTTTCTCACTTCAGAGAGGATTCCCGATTCAACTAATTCGAAAAGTATTTGCCGTACTAAACGAATAGGAATTTCGAGCTTATGTGAGATTTTTTCGGCTTCCAAAGGGGGCTCTGCATTGCAGAAGTTCTTTATCAACAGATGAGTTGTCAACAGGGAAAGCAGTTTCTTGAAAGAATAGCTGACAGACAAGCTGTCCTGCTCGAATTCATAAGTCTCAACATTCTGATGGGCGAAAGAAAGTTCCGCTCCAAACAAAACAACCAGCCAGCTTATTTGAAGCCATAACAAAAACAGGGGCAGGGCGGCAAAACCACCGTAAATAGCATCGTACTTGGCAGCTCCAATCTGAAAATTAATATAAATCCATTGTGCAATTTGAAAAAATGTCCCAGCAACTATTCCGGCAAGAAGCCCTGATCTCAATTTAACTTTGGTGTTCGGCATAAAAATGAATACGAACGTAAATGTTATCCAGATTGTACAATAGGGAAGCAGTTTCAGAGGCAAAAATATGACCGAACCAAGTTCGCTGACTACGGGAATTTTTTGAATTATAACTCGAACCTGACTGCTTATGACAACAGTGGAGCTGCTGGCAATTACCAAAAGAAACGGGCATAACAGCATCATGGAAAGATAATCACTGAATTTCCGACCAATACTCCTGGGAGTTTTTACTCCCCAGATGTCGTTAAAAGAATGTTCGATATTACTGAGAACCTTTATTATCGACCAAAATAAAAAGGCAACTCCAATGCCTGCGATAAAACCGCCACTTGCATTTTCAAGTAATGAATTGGCAAAATCTATAATGCTTTTAGCAACTTCTTCCTGACCCTCCATCTTTTTCATAATCTCGGTTTCTACACGCTTTTCCAAACCAAAACCCTTTGCTACACCGAACATCATTGCAATCACAGGAACGATAGATAACAAAGAATAAAAAGTGAGGGCAGATGCTCTGAATTTACATTTGTCTTCAGCAAATCCACGAACAGCCAAAACAATAATCCGCAACTGTCTAAGAAAAAAAGACTTTGAGCGAGGATAGCTTTTTAAGCGTATCCGCCAAATATCGGTTTTAAGAAAATTAATAACTTTCGTCAGCATAATAAGTGTTTCCTTAAATATATGATGAATCATGTTATCATTACCCAATATTACTTTTGATTATAATTCTTTTTGTGAACGGTTCAAACCTAATAAGAAGAACTCATCAGAGTATCTTAGCCCAAATAACTGCAAAATCTCAGTTGACATTTCAAAATCCACAAGGCAGTATAAGTAAGATATCCGGCGACTGTCGTCCGGTTATTTTTGGACTGTTTAGAATAAGGAGAAAAAAATGAAGAACGGACTAAAAAAAATAATTTTGAGCTTATCAATCATTGTATTAATAGCAGGTTGCGGCCCTCGAGGCAATATGACCATTGCTGAAAAGCGGCAGGTAGTAATGGACATGGAAAAGGAAACCCTTGCAAGGTTGTACAGAGAAGCCCCCGAGACTAAAGATAAGATTAAAAATGCCGTGGGCTATGGAACTTTCAGCAATGCCAATGTTAATCTGATTCTCATCAGCGCAGGAGGCGGTTATGGATCGGTTGTTGATAATTCAACCGGTAAACGCACCTACATGAAGATGGCATTGGGCGGAGTCGGTCTTGGTTTAGGCGCAAAGGACTACCGTGTCGTTATGATTTTCAAGGACAAGACTACGCTCGACAAGTTCCTGGTGAGCGGGTGGGATTTTGGCGCTCACGCAGATGCTGCGGCTAAAGCCGGTGAAACAGGCGGTGAGTTGAGCGGAGAAGGAGATATCATCTCTGGAATCGAAGTATTTTCAATGACTGAATCCGGCCTGGCTTTGCAGGCAACAGTGGCAGGTACTAAATATTGGAAGGATGACAAACTAAACTGATAGTTTCATTCTTGTGATCAATAGAGATCATTTATACAATAAACTTTTACAAAGAAATTCATCGTCTATCCTCACGAAAGTGTCAGTGCTGATAGTGCATCTGGTTGTATATGTCGCTTGCCGCCTGTTATGTCCCAAGGCAGAATGGAGGCTTGATAATTGTCGATGAGCGCACAGAGAGTAATTATTTTTACTCAAGCCAATTTGTTTTCAGGCGGTCGGGGGCTGGTTTCCACGGCACGGGATTACCTTCGATTTTTCCAAATGCTGCTTAATAAAGGGCAATTGGATGGCAAATGATTATTGCGCTGCGAAACAGTAGAAATGATGATCTCAGACCAGCTTCCTGATTCCGTTAAAAGAGGTGTGGGCGAAGGAGCTTGATTGGGCTTTTCTGTACGGTTAAGGGACGGTAAATTTCCACAGGGAGAATATGGCTGGGGAGGAGCTGCAAATACACACTTTTGGATTCCACCAAAAGATGATTTAATCGTAATTGCCTTGTCCCAATACATGCCTTTCTCGCCCCAACTGCAAAATGCCGTAAAATCAATTATATACGATTCGATTCTTAATTAGTTCCTGTTGCGGAAAGCGGTAAAAATGATAAAAAATTAACCGTCCGATTTAGGACAAGGTCAGTTCATCA
>JAVVFI010000171.1:0-10797 GCA_032250555.1 Sedimentisphaerales bacterium | reverse complement strand
TCACAGAGGCGGCACTGGCAATAGCCCTGGCTCAGGAAGGCGGCATCGGGATAATTCATAAAAACCTCTCCATTGAAGCACAGCAGCGGGAGGTGGCTAAGGTAAAACGCTCCGAGCATGGCGTTATTCTCGACCCGGTTACACTTACCCCGAGTCAGCCTGTCCGCAGAGCACATAAGCTGATGAAAGAGCAGAACGTTTCCGGCATTCCCATCGTTGACGGTAAAAAGCTCGTGGGTATTCTTACACGCAGAGACTTGAAATTTCTAAAAGATTATGACGTCGAGATAAGCTCGATAATGACAAAGAAAAATCTTGTTACGGGTCCGGCCGGGACTACCCTTGAGCAGGCAAAGGAAATTTTACAGAAGCATAAGGTCGAAAAACTGCTGCTCGTGGACGACGATGGTGAATTGGCGGGATTGATTACTATGAGGGACATCGATCGCGTTCTGGAGTATCCGATTTCAGCCAGGGACCAGCGGGGCCGCCTGCGAGTCGGCGCTGCCGTGAGTGTGCACGAGTTTGAGCGAATCGAGGCATTGATTGCGGCAGATGTCGATATTATTGTTGTCGATACCGCCCACGGGCATTCGCAGAACGTTATCGATACCGTAAAGAAGATTAAAGCACAATATGATATCGATGTAATAGCGGGTAATATCGCAACTACCAGGGCGGCAGAGGATTTGATTGAGGCCGGTGCCAATGCTGTAAAAGTTGGAATCGGGCCGGGAGCGATTTGTACAACAAGGGTGATTTCCGGAGTGGGAATGCCTCAGATTTCGGCTATTATCAACTGTGCAAAAGTGGGACAAAAGCATAATATTCCCGTTATTGCCGACGGTGGAATCAGGCAGTCCGGCGACATAAGCAAAGCGATTGCCGCCGGAGCTTCGTCTGTAATGATAGGCTCGTTGTTTGCAGGCCTCAAAGAAAGTCCCGGTCAACTCGTTATCTTTAAAGGAAGGCAGTTCAAAGAATACAGAGGTATGGGCTCTTTAGGGGCGATGGTCAAAGGCTCCGCCGAAAGATACGGGCAAAGCAGCTCGACTGAAAGAAGCAAGCTTGTTCCTGAAGGTGTAGAAGGAAGAGTGCCCTATCGAGGAACGCTCAGTGATTTTGTCTATCAGCTCGTTGGTGGACTCAGGGCCGGTATGGGCTATTGCGGAGCACAAAATATCGAACAGTTTATGAAAAATAGCCGGTTTGTTCGTATAAGTGCAGCTTCGGTCAGTGAGTCTCACCCGCATGATATACAAATAACACAGGAAGCGCCGAATTATTCTGCAAGTGTGCCTTTTGAAGATTGACAAATGCCTGGAATAAACTATTCTTAATGAACGAATGGAAATCGTTTGTTGTTTTGCCTTATCACAAAAAAAGGAGAACTTGAAATGGGTAAAGACAGCCGGAATGGATTTTGGCTTATAACATTTTGTTCATGTCTGCTTTTCATGGTTGTTTCTCAGGCTGTCGGCGCTGATGATAATGACCCGAATGACCCTAATGATCCGAACGGCCCAAACGGACCAAGAACTGTCTTGAGCAGAAAATGGGATGCCGTTATTTCAATCCTGAGGAACAAGGACATCGAACAGGAAGTCAAAGAAAAACAAATCGATAAAATCGTAACTCCGATATTTGATTTCCCGCTCATGGCAAAGCTTGCATTGGGAAGAAAGCATTGGCCAAAATTAGACGAATCACAACTCGAAAAATTTACTCAGCTTTTTAGTGAGCGTCTTAAGAAATCATATTGGGAAAAAATCGCCCTTTACAAAGATGAAGCGATTTTGTTTAAACCCACTGAGAAAAAGAAGAGCACTTTTCTCATACCTACCGAGCTGATATACAAGGATAAAAAGGTGTCCATAATATACAAGCTTCGAAATGTGGAAAAAAGCTGGAAGATATATGATGTGGAAATACAGGGTGTCAGCGTTCTGCTGACATACCGCTCGCAATTCGACGAAATCCTTCGACACGGCACTGTTAAGGAGCTTCTTTCTCGCCTGGAGAAGCCTCCGGACGATTGATCCCTGATTTGCTGAGCAGGCAAGGTATTATGACGAAACATCAATCAGCGGTATCATTTTTTTTCGACCGATTGGTCTTGAGCTATCCTAAGGCCATCATTCTTTGTCTGCTGGTAGTGGTTGGATTTCTCGGCTACCAGGCCAGGCGTTTCAGGCTGGACGCATCGGCTGAAACTTTAGTTCTGGAAAACGACGAAAGCCTGCGGTACTCCCGCATAATCAGCTCACGTTATGGACAACGCAGCTTTCTTATCCTGACATATAACCCTAAAGGTGCCATGTTCTCGCTTGAAAACCTGAACACTTTAGGTCAGCTGCGCGACAAATTACTGTCCTTGGAAGATGTCGATTCGATACTGTCCATTTTGGATGTCCCCCTGCTGGAAAGCCCGCCTGTTTCAATAAAGGAGCTTACGGGCGACCTGCCTACTCTTGCATCACTTGCAGCCAATATGCGGTTGGCCGGAATTGAGCTTAGTCGCAGCCCTTTATATCAGAATCTCTTGATAAGCTCCGATTTAAAGACTACAGCTTTGCTGATCTATTTGGCGGATGATGTTGTTTTTCGAGGTGTCTTACAGCAGCGTAACGAACTGCAGCAGAAAAAAGATACTGGCTCATTGACTCCCGAAGAACAGGCCGAGCTGAGAAGTTTGACTGAGCAATACCGCCAGCGTAAAGACCAGGCCAGAACACGGCGCCATCAGAATATTATGGCAATAAGGGATATTATGGATAACTATCGCCCGGATGCAGAGCTGTTTCTTGGCGGTGTCGGCATGATTGCGGACGACATGATAACCTTCATTAAGAAAGATTTGAAGGTCTTTGGGCTTGGAGTTTTGTTCTTTCTGATTCTTATGCTGTTTATCATCTTCAGGAGAAAACGCTGGATATTTCTCCCGATACTCTGCTGCGTGGTCTCGGTTGTCTGTATGATTGGGCTGTTGGGATGGTTTGGCTGGGAGGTAACAGTCATATCATCCAATTTCATCTCTTTGCAGTTGATTATAACCTTAGCTATTGTGATACATCTGATTGTACGTTTCCGGGAACTGCTTGCCCATAATCCTGAGGCCCCTACCCGCCAGTTGATTTTAGATACCGTACGCTTCAAGCTGAAGCCCTGTGTCTATGCGGTACTAACCACGATAGCCGGTTTTGCGTCACTGGTTCTTTGTGATATCCTGCCGGTCATCACGTTCGGCTGGATGATGATAGCCGGTTTGATTGTATCCCTAATAGTTACATTTCTGCTTTTTCCAGTTGTGCTGATGCTGATGCCAAGAGATAAACCCAATAACAAACAAGAGTGGCGATTTTCTTTAACATCCATTTTGGCGAGATTTACAGCTCGCCGCGGCGCGTTGATAGTAGTTATCAGCGGCCTGCTTCTTGTTTTCAGTCTTATTGGTATATCGAAATTAAATGTGGAAAACAGTTTTATCGATTATTTTCACAAGAATACAGAGATTTACCAGGGCATGAAAGTAATCGATCAGCAACTGGGCGGTACTACTCCCCTGGACATCGCAATAGATTTTAATCAGACCGCCGCTCAAACCCCACCCGCCGAAAATGTGGCAGCTCAAACTGAAGAGGCCTCGGATGAATTCGATGAGTTCGATGTGTTCGATGAATATGACGAGGCCGCCACAGATGAGAAATACTGGTTTAATTCCGCAAAGATGGCACGCGTAAAGGAAGTTCACAACTATCTCGATAACCTGCCCGAAACCGGCAAAGTTTTATCATTGGCAACCTTGTTGGCGGTTACTGAGAAGTTAAACGGCGGCAAGCCTCTCGATAGTTTTGAACTTGCTTTACTCTATAGTGAAACCCCGGAAAAATTCAAGAACATGTTGATAAAGCCCTATGTCTCGCTTGAGCATAATCAGGTCCGCTTCTGGGTGAGAGTCAGAGATTCCGAGAAGTCTCTCAAACGTAACGAGCTGCTGATTAAGATTAAAAAAGACCTGACCGGCATAATGAAGATTAACGAAGAAAATATCCATCTCTCCGGCATGTTGGTCCTGTACAACAACATGCTGCAAAGTCTTTACAATTCGCAGATACTGACATTGGGCATTACTGTGCTGTTGCTGATGGGAATGTTTCTCGTGCTCTTCAGGTCATTGAAAGTAGCTCTGATAGCAATGCTCCCAAACATACTTTCGGTGACTGTCGTCCTCGGTTTTATGGGCTGGTTCAACATTCCTCTGGATATGATGACAATAACCATCGCGGCCATCAGTATAGGAATCGCCGTCGATAACACCATACATTATATCCACCGGTTCAAAGACGAATTTCAAAAAGATAGCAATTACTTAAATACAATGCATCGATGCCACCGAAGCATCGGTCATGCGATGTATTACACCTCGATTACTATTATTATTGGCTTTTCAATACTGGCAATGTCCAATTTCATTCCAAGTGTCTATTTCGGCCTGCTGACAGGATTGGCCATGCTGATGGCCCTGCTTGGCGCTCTTACTCTCCTGCCGCAAATGCTGATTCTCGTAAAACCTTTTGATAAAGAGCTTGAGAATACCGGCCGATAAATATATGATAACAATAAAAGCATCGAAGACGATTATTAACAGGAAAAAAATGAAATTACAATCTTGGGCTATTCTTATCCTGGTAGTCGCCACTGCCGGCTGTGCCGCCTCCGACAAATCTCCCTCTGCAGACAATTTAGCAGGGACTCCTCCAAATGGACAGGGCGCCCTTATTGGTGACAGCTCCGGCACCGACGAAGATTCATTTACCGATGAGGAATTTGATTTACTCGAAGAGGAGCTTGACGATCAGGAAGTCGGAGTGGCCGACCCGCTGGAAGGCTTTAACCGGCTAATGTTCGGCCTCAATGACACGCTGTACTTTTGGATATTCAAGCCCGTTGCCCAGACATATACCGGAGTTGTTCCGGAACCCGCTCGAATCGGTGTGCGAAATTTCTTCCAGAATATTGGCACCCCCGTGCGTTATGTCAACTGCCTCCTGCAGGGAAAAGGCCCGGCCGCTGGTAACGAACTGCACCGATTTTGGGTAAACACCACAGAAGGTATTCTCGGCTTTGGCGACCCGGCCAGAGACAAATACGAGCTTCAACCGACCTGGGAAGACTTGGGACAGACTCTTGCGGTACATGGTATGGACAGCGGATTCTATATCGTCTGGCCCGTATTCGGCCCATCAACCGTACGCGATTCACTGGGCATGGTCGGCGATATGTTCCTCAATCCCGTCAGATATGTCCAGCCATGGGAAGCTTCATACATTATATCTGGCGTGAGAGTGGTTAATAATGGTTCATTTCACATAGAGGAATATGAGGATTTCAAGTCAGCATTTTTGGAACCATACATAGCTATGAGAGAATCCTATATACAATACCGGGAAGAAAATATAAAACAATAATCCCCCCCTTTTTCCCCGCTGCAATTATCTGATTGTCACCTTATGAGCAAGCCGAAGAATCTCAACCACAATAATCACTAATCATTAATCCTTAATCATTTAAAAGGCTGTATTTCAGCCTTTTAAGGTCCTCCCCGGCCTTCGGCTTGCGAAATACGAACAAATGCTCGTGCATGATAAGATAAATATTATTCTGTTCTCTTAGGCTTGCGCCAATCGAAAATACAGCCGTAATGCCAATATCTTTTTCTATATTTTACAATGTCCGTTTCACCGACTATCACACCAACTCCCGGTAAGAGGGTATCACACTCCTTGAAAGGCTCGCTACAATACCAACAGGTTTCACAGTCATCCACTAAATTACCCTCTTCCTGCTCTGTGAGTTCTATTATTCCTATAATTTCGTTTCTTGCCATAATAAGTTTATTCTAAATCAATACCAAAACACAGCGTAAATCTCCACACCTCGGAAATTAAATATTTGTTTTTACCCGACATTCGTTCAAATAAAAGTATGTTTTTTCGGAACCATCTTCGTCCTTCAATTCATAGCAAATTAACTCATCAAAGGCAGTCTCCAAAAGATTACTATTTTCCTGAATTAGATTTTCAAAAGCTTGTTTTGGATATTCGCCTTTAGCAAAACCTATTACCTGACAATTCTCAATGTCCGGCTCTATGGATTCACTTTCCGGCTGAAATGTATATCCTTCCGCAGTTATGAAAATATAAGATTTCATAGCTAACTCTTTTTCCAACAGTAATGACCAGGCCTGATAAATTTTAGATATCCCAGGTCTCGCAAAATTTGTAACTGCTGTCTTATTTTAGCTCTGACATGACGATTTTCCGGATGCCTTTGTGACAAAATCTTCTCAAATGAATATGCTTCAGCTATTGTAAATTCTCTCTTTGACAAAGACCTTAAAACAGTCAAAACATCAAGCGTCCAGCCACGCTTCTTGGACGAAAAATCGGCAAGAGGCTCCACATTACGAAAATTTTTCCTCACAGATACCTTTGGAATTATATTTCCTGATTGAACTATCTTTATTCGTCCTTCCGGAGGGACCAAATCAAGAACGATATTGCACCCTACCCATCCGGCACGTCGTGCTGTGGGTTTAAGTGGTTTTCGAGCTTCAATGGCCGAAGCCGAAAAACAAAAACCTGGTATAAACAGCAAATCATTAACAGTTGCCTTGAAATTATCGTAACTAAGCATAAGTAAATGAGGCAGACGGTTTTCCATAATTGCTCGCATCATTCCATCATACGCAGCATCCACTATTTTTCGCCCTATCAACTTGGATGTCGCTTTAAGCTGAAATTGAGAATCACATCTGTCGCAGAAAAAATCCACCACCTCAGTGTTATTTTTCGTTCTACTTAAACAATTACAAACACAAGCCGGACAATACATATTCGATGAAGTCCATGCTTCTGTCATTACTCGGGCCTTTTGAGATGCACTTCTGTACCCTTCCGCGGCTTCAACTGGCAAATTTAGATTCATATCGCTTTACTCTTTCTTAGATTCCTCAAATTCCTTAACAGCCTCATCAAAACCTCCAAAAGCAAATTCAGCAAGTTCTTCAATCGTGGCACTAACAGCAGTCTTATCAAACTCCCTGTTAAGAAATTCCTGAAAATCAAGATTGTTTTCGTATTGTTCTTCTTTCTTGGACATATCGTTCATTATGGATCAACTTTCGTATTCCGTCAAATAAAGATCGAGAATTTGAAGCAGAATCCAAATAAATCTTTATGTTTTATCCCTAATATTTATAATTCTGAGTAGTCTGGATAAATGGAGTAGATGGATAAATCATGGAGCAGAAAGGCGGACAATGACAAATGGATCATGGAAAGATCTATACGAGGTATTACGCAAGCTACGTCTCCAAATAGCACGAGATAATGAGATGCCATCATGGTGGTGTAGCAATAAACTACTACAAGAAATAGCCCGCCGCAGACCCTCGACAGTTGAGAATTTTACATCTATTAAAGATATCAAACCAAGACATATAAAATTCGCAGAACTATTCATCAATACGATTAAAGAATACTGTCAACAAAATGATTTTGAAATGAACCTCGTACCAAAAACAAAACGGCGTAACACGCAAAAGCTAAGGCAGCATCAAGAACAATTAAGAGCTACTGTAGGATCATTGTCAGGTGTAGATATGGGTCTATATCGAAAATTACAAAATTTGCGATTGAGATTGGCTCACGAAAAAAGCCGCGGGCGGTCAAGAATTTTTCATAATTTCGCAATAAGAGACATGGCCAGACACAGACCTTCAACCTACAAAAATCTTCTGAAAGTATATGGCGTTGGACAGAAAAAGTGTGATGAGTATGGTGGTTTGTTCATTGATGCAATTAAAGAGTATTGTGAGGGTAAATCAATCGAAATGGATGTTGAATTTGCATTTGATATACCAGCATCTGACGAATAAAATAAATAAAAGGAATGATATTTATTAATCGACAGCCTAAAGCTGACCTTTACCACCCGCCCATTTTAAAAATGGTTTAGCCAATCTCTCCGTTAAGACTTTAATACGCACACCTCCGTTAAAATAAATCCTTGGCATCTACTTTGAGTGCTTTTGCGATTCTTTCGACATTAAGCAAACTCACGTTTCTTTCGTGTCTTTCGATGCTTCCAATATATGTTCGATGTAGATCTGCACGACGAGCTAACTCGTCCTGCGACCATCCCTTCTCTAAGCGCAAAGTCTTAACACTTCGGGCAAATCGTTTTAATATATTGCTGGTAGTCATATCGATAATTATGGATCAGAGGACATTGGCAGTCTACGAGACTATAAGTAGCATTTTAAAATCTCTTAAGAAGTGAATCCTATAAATCGACAGCCTAAAGGTAGCATTTTTAAGAATCTTAAGAATTGATAAATTAGAGCCCTATCGATCCAGCGAGATACTCTTCACCCTTCACTATATACGTTTTTTATTTTTGATATGTAATTTTGCTGTTTGATTTCTAATTTTTGATTTTCCAGTGCCGGTATTCTGAAATTTATGAATTGCCCCCGCGAAAGCGGGTATCAAGCCACAATTTTCAATTGTAAATAATAAATCCGAATGGTATCATCATAGAAAATGGTCTATGGCCGGAAGGCTTATTATGAAGAAAAACAAGCGGACAGTTTCTCGTGAAATAGGGCTGGAGATTGGTTCGATCTGCGGTAGATATTTTCTGAAACTAAACCACCTTCATTACGGCTACTGGACAGATGGTCTCGAAGTGGATATAGCGAATGTGCACATCGCTCAGGAAAACTATGCCGATTTTCTAATTTCGCACATCCCGAAGAGCGCGAAAAAAATCCTCGACGTAGGGTGTGGGACCGGCCAAATAGCCAAAAAACTGATTGATAACGGCTGCATGGTAGATTGTGTTTCGCCAAGCCATTTTCTTGCGGGACAGGCACGTGAGCTGTTGGGAAAATCAAGCAATATTTTTGAATGTGTATATGAAAAGCTGCAAACAGAAAATCGATATGATGTGATTTTGTTTAGCGAAAGTTTTCAATATATTGATATTGAACAAGGGATCAGAAAAACGCTTGGCTTGTTGAATCCTGATGGCTGCATGTTAATTTGTGACCTTTTCCGGAAAAAGACTTTAGAAAAAAGCGACATGTCGGGCGGACATCAACTGGAAATATTCCATAACATCGTTTCTGAATATCCACTTAGACTTATTAAGAAGCTGGACATTACCGAACAGACAGCGCCTAATATAGATGTTTTGAACGATATGTTCGAAAAAGCAGTTCATCCGACAGTAATTTTGACGCAGCAACTCTTAGAAAACAGATACTCTTTTATGTCTAAGCTGATAAAGTGGCTGTACAGAAAGAAAATAAAAAAAATCAACAGAAAGTATTTCAACGCCGAAAAAACAGGAGAAAAATTCAGGAAATTTAAGTCTTATCAACTTCTCCTATATCAAAAGTCAGATTCAAAGTAAGTTTTCCTGTCTTGAATTTAGAGATACTTAACACCCCCGGCAAAATTGCCGCAAGCCTGTTAATCGACAGCTTAAAGGTGGCATTCTGAAAATGTTTACGAATCCACCTGTATGTATGCATCGAGTTGAAATAACTGTCATCTCTGAAAGCGAAGCGCAGCGTAGTCGAAAGATCTTTTTTAGCAGTTGCCCGAAGGGCATCCTCAATTTTGCTTTTTTAGATTTTATTTTTAATTTTTGATTTTCCATTGTTGCTAATTATTCAGAGCATCTCGCCAGAGATATTTTGGCAGGTTGAATTGGTCTATTTCCAGTTTATGTATTGCCTCTTGAATTTCACCCTGGCAAATATTTGTGCTGTGATCGCATACTCCATCCGTCACGAGCTTTTTGAGAAAAGGTAAAGCCCGCTTATCGCCGAGCTGTCCTAACGCCCAGAATGTATGATTGTTCGCACGGTAAATATCTGCGCGGTAACTTTTTTCTTCTGTCTCCACAAACTTCATCAGGGCCTCTACCCTATCACCTGGATACTTCTCTGTGGCTGCTGCACAGACCTCTTTTAATTGTGTTTCAATCCAGAAGCAAAGCAGAAATATCACTATGGCGCAAGCCATTATTGTCGTAAGTGTCCCTTTAATAAGGATGCTTAGCAGATGAAATATTGATTTTTTTGACATTTTTCCTCCTCCGCAAACCTGATGACCGATATTATCAACTGGTTTTGACGGTTCCCTGCCTCTTTGTTAGTTTCTCCTGTTATATTATACGAAATCGACTAACCAAAATCAAGTTTTTTTCACCCAAAAACTTGTCCTGAGCAGAGCTTGCCCTGAGCGCAGCCGAATGGGAAGAAGCCCCATCAATAATCGTTCATCCGGTTAATGCGTAGATAGCCCGCACAGATCGGGGCCCCGGGGTTAGATCGAGAGAAAAATCGTTTGGGCAGATGGCCGAATTAGGGCAACCAGGGGGGTAATTTGGACATCTGGGGCCCCGAACGATTTTTCTCGGTCGTCGGGATCGCCATGTTCACCTACGCATTTTCCGGAAGAGCCTCAATAATACGCAATACGCTTCACGAGATACGAGATACGAACGAAAATTCGAAGAATATTCGTTCAAAAACGCGCACACTAAAAAACAAAAATAAAATATTTTCAAAATTTTTATCTCTTTATCAAATAACGAGTTACGAGCGACGAGCCACGAGAAACGGATAATTTTTCGGCTCAAACCTGCACACCCGTCTAATTATAGAGAGGGTCTTTTGGAATTTACCCTCGATTGGTGCTCACTTGCTTCTGAGTTTACCCT
>JAVVFI010000170.1:0-10897 GCA_032250555.1 Sedimentisphaerales bacterium | reverse complement strand
GCTGGCCACGCCGCCCCATTTTCGCCCAATGCATCTAAAGGCTTGCATTGAGGCCGGAAAGCACGTATTTGCTGAGAAGCCGGTAGCCGTGGATGCACCGGGAGTGCGGTCGGTACTTGAAACCACAAAGTTGGCCAAAGAGAAGAACTTGTTCATTGTATCGGGACTCAATGGCCGATATTCGCCCACATTGCAGGAACTCGTACGACGCATTCAGGACGGCGCTCTCGGTAAGATTACCACTCTGCACGCGGCTCGCTATGGCGGCGGCGTTTGGGTCCGACCGCGGAAACCAGGGATGACCGACATGCAATACCAGATGCGCAACTGGTACTACTTCACGTGGCTGTCTGGTGATTTCAATGTGGAGCAATTCATACATCAACTTGACCGGCTGGCCTGGGTAATGAAAGATCAGTACCCTGCCCGATGCTACAGCACAGGCGGGCGTCAGGCACGCACAGGTCCAGAGCACGGCCATATCTTTGACCATTTCAGCTCGGTATTCGAATATCCTCAGGGCGTGCGGGTTTTCACAACCACGCGTCACCAGCGAGGCTGTTCCAACGAATCGCAGGCCCTCGTGATGGGCACCAGGGGTACCGCCAACCTGAAGACAAGCACGATTACAGGTGAGAATCCATGGCAGCCTCCTCACCGTGAACGAACCAGCAGCCATCAACTCGAACAGAATGCTTTTCTTGCGGCATTGCGCGCCGGCAAAGTGATCAACAATGGCAACTACATGGCCAAGAGTACAATGATGGCCATCATGAGCCGGATGAGTGCATACACAGGCCAAAGTCTCACATGGGAGCAGGTTATTAATTCCAAAGAAGACCTTTCGCCATCAGGATACACATGGAACTCCGATCCTCCCAAAGCGGAAGTGGCCGTACCAGGTGTTACTCAATTTGTCTGATTAGCAAGAACCTGCTTGATGTCACTGCACTGCAAAAGAGCAAAAGATTTGCTCAGATGGAAAATGTGTAAGGTCATATCTCCCATCCCTTGCGAAAATGGCCGTGGATGAACGGCTCTAACTGAGGTGCGTTGGCGGCTTTCATGTTCGGCCCATCCCAGTGGAGCGCAGTGCCGGTTCGCAAGGAGACTGCCCCGAGCAGGACAATCTCAGTCAGGAGAGCGCCATATTCGAAATTTGAACTGGCCGGTGGACCACCTTTACACGCGTTGATCCAATCGCGACGATGACCCAGAGAGCGAGGAATTGTTGCCCGAGGCTGCTCATAATCCCGCATCTTTTTCTCAGGGATAATTCGCGGAGATCCACTCCACGTGCCCGACAGAATGGCACCATGCTCTCCAACAAGCAGCGAACCCCCCTCACGAGGGAGGCTCCGAGTAAGTTCAAGGCAATCAGGTCGCGGCGGTCGTATCCCACCATCGTACCAAAAGAGATCAACCGGTGGGTGAATGCCTCGTGCCGGAAATTTATAGTGACACATAGAGGCTAAGGGAGTCGTCTCCTTACTGAGTTGCGTTGAACTGGACTCGACAAAATTGGGATGCTCTAAATTTAAAGCCCATATAGCAGTATCCAACGTGTGACATCCGAAATTGCCGAGCCTGCCGCCGCCGAAATCCCACCAGTAGTGCCAGAGCAGAGGCGCATATGCCGGATGGTACGGCCGCTCTTTGGCAGGTCCGAGCCAGAGGTCCCAATTCAAACCATCCGGTACCGGTGGTGTTTCCTTGGGGCGTTCAGTAAACTTCGGTATGCGATTCTCGCCGGCCCATGCATACACTTTGGTTATTTTTCCAATGGCTCCGTCACGAACCCATTCCACGGCTCGCCGAATGTCGTCCGAGGAATGACCCTGATTACCTAATTGCGTGGCAACCTTGGCCTCCCGCGCCACTTCGGCGATTCTTCGAGCTTCATAAACTGAATATGTTAGAGGCTTCTCACAATATACTCCCTTTCCCGCCCGGATGGCTGCCATGCTGGCCACAGCATGTACATGGTTCGGTGTGGCCACTACAACGGCGTCGATATCTTTGTCCGACCTCTCCAGCATCAAGCGGAAGTCAATATACACTTTACAGCCATGATATCCCTCGGATTCATTTTGTTGATAGTAATCCTCGATTGCTTTAATCGCTGGTTCACGACCACCATTGTGCCGGTAATAAAGATTGCTGTTGTCCCAGAACTTTGCCACATCACAGATAGCCGTAATCTTTACATCACTGTGTGCCAGGAATTTCTTGATGTTGGTGATTCCCTGGCCCCCTGTACCTATGACTGCTACATTCAGTTGATTACTCGGCGATATATGCCCGGTTCCACCCAGGACATGTCTCGGAACAATACTGGCTGCGGCCAGTGTTGCCGATTTAGTGATAAATTGCCGACGGTTAAGATTTTGTTCTTTATGCATCACTTGAATTCCTTATTAAAAGCCCATTGAAAATTTACCGACACAATATCAAGTCAATCAATTATCTGGCATTGCAGGAATGACTGGCGAACTGACAGTGGGTAATTTTTGTGGTGCCACTTCTGAATGATCTACTAAATACGTAAACATCAGATAATCAACCAGGTCCTTATAGGCATATCCTGCCTGCCTCAGACAATGCTCCGCATAGGCATTTAAAAAACGTTCGACACCCCCGGCACCTTCTTTCCTTAAAACCTCGGCGGCTTTTCTTTCCACTTGTTTCTGTATCTTAAAGAATGCTGCTTCAGCAGGTCTAAACACGTGTTGAATATCCTGCATCGCATCTTGATATCTCAGGTTGTTAGCCAGACTGAACACCAAGCGAAAGTTCCACTGTACCTGGTCCCGGCTTATCCGGGTATAGTCAGGGGCCTGGTCCCACGTACCCGGCAGATCGGTCACTCCGGCATAGATGGGGACAAAGCAGCTTGTATAAGCCGGCCCGTAAGCGAACCACAGGCAGTTCCCAATTGGATCCGGCAGCCAATCTTTCAGTTGTGCGACAAATACGTATCCACTTGTAGGAGTACAAAGGGCTCGCTCCGGCTTGATACCCAACAGTTCAAATAGTTCTGTTGGTCCCCAGGGTCGCGCCAGAGGGCTCTTTTTGCCCTGTGGATTAAATTCCGGATACTCTGTAAGATCGAACTCGGTTCCCTCATAGCCGTCTCGCATAATGACCATAAGTTTCTGGACAGTGAGCGGCTGATCCGGTTTTACAGAGAACGGATATCGGTCCACCTTGTGATCGCCTGTAAGTTGAAGTTTCAATGAAGGAGCAGCCAGACTCAGGGCCCGCCATTCCCGTAAAGAGTTATAGGTGCTGCCCTGACCGCCGTACACATCGTGCCATACGAAGGGATCGCCCCTTTTCCATATTCCGAGTTCTGCTGCCAGGGAGTGGATGTTAGGGGAAGTCATGAACATGTCACGATTTTTAAGATCAATCTTGCCGATACGACTGCGATTGGCACTACAGCTAATTTCCCCATCTGGTATGCGCTGGGCACACCAAACACCACCCGGTTTACCGCTGTCAGCCCTCCATTTCTCGCCCGGCCCAAAGATTTCCATGAGCCAGACTTCTTTGTCGTCTGCTATCGGCAGTGCTACCCCCGCATGGGGTGCACGGTAGTACTGAAATCCGTATTGCTCTACCATATCGCCCATTATTCTGATGGCCTGACGTGCGGTTCGGGCCCGCATAAGACCGTTGGCTATTAACGATGTTGTCCAATGATTACTGTTTGGCCCGACGACACCACGCTTACATGCCAGGCCGGGGCGCATGGGCAGAAATTCTATGGCAATGCTCAGACCGTGTTCGTTCATTCCGCCTGTAGTCATATTCTCGACATTACCAGCTAAAATGATGCTGCGATAAGTCTCATCCACCGGCAGATAGCCAACGAGATCATAGCCCTTACGCAGATTGGACTGGTATTCCTGATGAGTCCTGGGTCTGGGGAGATTCCAATACATTGGGAGCTTGGCGCCTTTTGGGTATTTCTGCGCAGGCATGACATAAATCAAACCCATGATGTCACCGTCACATGAATGGCTCATAAGAATCGAACCATCGGACGTCGCCTTTTTGCCGACCATAATAGTCGAGCATGCGAAGGTCTCCCTTTGCGTCCAGGCAAGTAATCCTATAAGCCCAATCAGGACAATGAATTTCCTGGATTTGTTACTGATGTTGATAACATTCATAACTGTACTCCTTTTAAGACCTCAAAGAGTAAAGGCTTGTAGAAGAAAGTCCACCTTATAACAGGCAAATTTCGATTGGATCATCAGGAATAATCTATCGGCAGCAAGTTATTGATTAGACGTATTCCCAGTTTTTCAGCCACTGATAGTTACCTGGCAGTTTGGCCCATGCCTCTCGGTTGACGTTATCCAATTCAGCGGTTTCTTTCAGGTCGAGCTGGCGCCGTTCCATCACGGCCTTTGCGACATTGTCAACATGTTCGATATCATTCAAACCGGGAATCGGAATCACAGTGTTGCTGTGTAAAATATAGCGGATGGCCAGGCGTGCACGCTTGAAGTTTTCTTCCCGGTCGCGTGTAAACAGCGATCCTGCTGCAAACGGTTTAATGCCGAAAACACCAACATCAAGTTTCTTGAGAGCCTCGAAGACACTATCTGTTTGTGCTCTTTTGCTCATTGTTGTGAAAGGAAAGCAAATACAATCTATTTGCGGGAAGTACTCGATCATGAATTTAATCCAGCGGCGGTCATGGGTAGAGAATCCGATGAAGCGAGCCTTGCCCTGCTTTTTCGCCTTCTCCAGTGCTTCCATCATCTCGCATGCAGTATTGAATGAGTGTCTGCCGCCAGGTTCAAAACAGGTAATCCGCCACAAATCGGTGTATTCCTGATTGGAGGCTTGCAGCACTTCGTCCAGACTTTCCAGCAGTTTTTTTGAGGTGCGGTAGTTTTCATTGCGTGTCTCTTTACCGCAGTGGGATAGTGCCAGATACATTTTGTCGCGGCGTCCTTCCAGGGCTTTGGCATCTCTGATTACTTCGCCCTTTGTGCATGCGTCGATATAGTTGATGCCGATGTCGATAGCTCGACTGACAATCTTATTACGTTCTTCTTGTTTACTCCTGGAGTGTCCGCCGAGACAGACCGCTGAAACCATAAGGTTCGTCTTGCCTTGTCTGTGGTACTCCATATTAGGGTTGTAGTTCAGGATTTTGGACGTATCGACCGATTTAGCGCCAACCGTGTTAACGCCGATGCCTACAGCTACACCTGCCGCAGCAATCGCACCATCGCGCATAAATTTACGCCGACTTACTCTCTTATCTTCCATCGTATATCTCCTTTCACAACTATATAAGCATTATCTGGCCGTTTTATTCTACAAATCCGGTCGCAAGATCAATGCAGAAACAAACGTCAATAAGCAAGTTTAGTATAACAGGTTATGCATTACTTTATCAATCTTTTCTTATCAAATTGAACCACATTGTTGAGATAAGCTCAAGAGGAAATGCAACGAGTAATGGATTATACTGCTGCTCGGAAATCAAACGCAGCACAGATCCGAAGGAATGCTTGCAATACTTTGCACAAAGTAGTATTATGACATGTAGCTTATCACACGAAGACTTTAGCGTTCTAAACACATCAGGCATAAGAAAGAGGATAGAGATGTTCAAGAAACAAGCCTTTACACTTATAGAACTCTTGGTAGTTATCGCCGTGATAGCCGTACTGATGGCAATTCTGATGCCCGCTCTCAGAGCCGCCAAGGAATTGGCACGTGGTTCGAATTGTATGGCCAACCAGCGGTCGCTGGTACTGGCATATACGATGTACGCCGACGATAACGATAGCCGGATTGTCCGGGGGCATGTAGATATGTCTAATCTGGATAGGCCTATGTGGGTCTTGCCGCCTATAGACCAAGGCGGTGCTTATCTTAGTGGTGTCCCTCTGCTTGAAGATCGCGTTCGCGGCATCAAAAGAGGAGCTTTGTATTTATACATAAACGACCACGAGATGTACCACTGCCCCGGCGACAACCGATATCAGACGGGGGCTTCGGAGCACCAGAGGATGTATCGCAGTTATGTCATTCCGGATGTCCTGTCTGCCGCAAGGAAAGGATTTCATCCCTGGACTGAGGCCCGTTACAAGCACTTCCCCAAGAGACTTGAAGAAATCACGCATGCGAGTCTTAAATATGTCTTTGTCGAAAGCGAGTTCCAAAACCCAAACTTTAACTACGATCACGGCGGCTGGAGTTTTGCTCCATGGATAGACACTCGATGGATAGATGAACTTGCCACTTTCCACAGCAAGTCGGCGACTTTTGGTTTTGCCGACGGTCATGCGGAGAAACATAAATGGGTCCATACCGAAACGTGGAAGATTTTTAACGAAGATTTGCCCATTGACACGCTCCAACCGAGCGCTGATATAAACGAGGACTGGCGCTGGTGCTGGGAACACTTCCCGTATCTGGACAAATCAGAGAAACCTCGCTGAATCGGATGCTGATCTTTTGGTCATGTATGATACTATTCAACAATGGCTCCAATTTTGTGATTTACTTATTGCTCAGAGTTCGATTGTAGTTGCGGAAGTCGCCGTTCAAGCTGGAGATGTAGGTGCCGAATTCCATAACTTTGCTGGTACCAATGTATGCACCATTTGATGAACTTTCCTGACCCTCCTGCGTGTCTTCAGTTAATGCTATATTTAATGCGATTGCCTTGAACAGTCTCTTGACCTGACTTGTTTCAGAGGGTATACTCTTTTGATGGTTGAAGAGTCGAAATGTCTAACAGTATTGGTTATCGGTGATTCCAAAGAATGCTAAGGTCAATCATGGGTTGTGTGAAATGGCTTTTTGTGATCTTTATATGCCTGCTAAGCGGATGCGCGATTCATAGTGTTGATGAAGAAGCCCAGCTTTTGGAAGTTGAAGTCCCGCCACGTTTTTCTGAATCTGCGAGTGGGGTGGTCCTACCGAATGATTGGAATTATTCCTGGTGGGAAACGTTTGAAGATGAGGATTTGAACCGTCTCATTGAATCTGGATTAGCTGCAAATTTTGGGCTACGGCAATACCTGGCACGAATCGAACAGGCCACAGCCCTTGCACGCCAGGTTGGCACCCGTTTATATCCCTCCCTGGATTTTGATGCTGGTTACAAATTGGAATGGGATGGAGAAACCGAAAGTGGTGAATCTCGTGATCGACAAAATACTTCAGATTTAGGCTTCCTTCTCAGTTGGGAGCTGGATGTCTGGGGACGTTTATCATTTCTGCGGCGGGCAGAAAACCTGACGGCCCAGGCGACGATTGAAGACTGGCAGGGAGCCCGACTCCTCCTGTCGACTGCGATTGCCGAAACCTATTTTCAAATTCAGGAACAACGTCGCCAGCTCGAAGTGATCCGTGCGCAAATCAAAACTAATGAAATCCTGCTTCAATTGACATCGCTTCGTTTTGGTCAGGGGCAGTCTTCCATCGTAGATGTCCTGCAACAGCAGGAACAATTGGAAACCACCCTGGTCCGCGTCCCACAAACTGAAGCTCGCATTGGACAGTTGGAGTATTCGTTGGATGTTCTGCTTGGCCAGCCGCCAGGGAAAGAAAATCATGTGACATCAAGCAGGCTGGGCCGGCCGTCACCACTGCCTGCAGTGGGCATCCCGGCTCTATTGCTGACACACCGACCCGATCTAAGGGGAGCGCAGAAACGGATGCTGGCACTCGATTATGATGTGGGTGCGGCCATAGCCGAACAGTTACCAACTTTGTCGCTGGGGAGTTCCGTTGACTGGGCAGGTGATCCCGGTTTCGATGATGCCATCACCGCATTCTTCGCTGGATTGGCGGCCCCGTTGTTTGATGCGGGCCAGCGCCGCAGTGAAGTGACTTACCGAAAAGCGCGACTGAAGGACGCTCTGGCCGGTTACTCGGAAAAGTACCTTTCGGCGCTGCTCGATGTGGAGTCTGCCCTGCTTGAAGAACGAAAAAGTGAGGAGCAGCTTGTGTTGGTGGAAAAGCAACTGGCGACTGCTCAACGACTTCTCACTGAAGCACGCAACCGTTTTAGCCAGGGTCTTACGGATTATTTGCCAGTCTTTACCTCTCTCTCTATTGTGCAAAACCTGGAACGCGATGTGGTCAGTTCCCAGAGAAGTGTATTGAGTGCACGTGTCGGCTTGCATCGGGCACTGGGTGGTCCTATGCTTAGTCTTGATAAGCCTGTTATAGCGGAGTCCTTTGTCAATGAATAAAAAATCCTTATTTGGTACGTTTATTGTCATTCTGTTGATCTTTGGCTTCGGCGGCTGCGTAGGTTTCATGTTGCTATGGACGGGTCCCGAAACGGTTCCGGAGGAAAAAACCGATTCGGCTAAGATTGTGCAGACAATTCCGCTGGTACCGCAGAGACGCTCAGTGGCGGTCATTGCGTCTGGAAGTGTGATCCCGTCAAGAAAAGTGGTAATTAAGCCTCAAGTCACAGGTCAGGTGATCTGGCAAAGTGAATCGATCACCATAGGAGGGCATGTGAAGGCTGGCGACGAGCTTATCCGTATCGATCCCAAGGACTATGAGTTAGCGCTGGCCGAAGTGCAGTCCAATTTCGAGCAGGCCCGCTTCGAACGAGAGGTGGAAAGTGGCCGCCAGGTCATTGCCAAACGTGAATGGACCGAGCTTCAGTCGGAACTCGACACGGAAGAGGTAAACAAGTCTCTGGTGTTACGAGAGCCCCATCTCAGGCGTGCCGAGGCACTCATGGAAAAGGCCAAAAACGATATCGAAATTGCCGAATTAAAACTCTCACGTACGGTCATCACGGCACCCTTCAATGCCATGGTGATCGAAGAATCAGTTGAGGTGGGGCAGTTGCTAAATCCGGGTTCGGACATTTGTGAACTGGTGGGCACGGATGAATTTTGGATTCAGGTAACGCTTCCTTTTTCCCAACTAAAATGGGTGCAGTTTCCAGAAGAGGATCGGCCTGGGGCGACAGCGCAGGTTATTTTGGATATGGGAGATGGAGAATCTGTGACCTGGAAGGGCAGGGTCATACGCCTTTTAAGCGACCTGGATCCCCTCGGTCGAATGGCCAGGCTGGTTGTCTCGGTTGCGGACCCGCTGGATATTCGTCGAAGATCCGGTAGCAAATTGCCATTGCTTCTGGGCAGTTTTGTCGAAGTGAAAATCGATGCCGGGGAACTGGAAGATACGCTGACGATTCCTCGGGCTGCTCTGAGGGAAGGTAACCGGATTTGGGTTGTGGGTGACGATCATGTATTAAAAATCCTCCAGGCCACCATCCTCTGGCGTGAAACGGAGACAGTGCTCATTTCCAATAACCTGGAAAAAGGAGATTTGCTTATCGTGAGCGATTTGCGTGCAGCTCTGCCGGGAATGAAAATAGATCCTCAACCCGCAACGGCTTATCCCGAGTTGGTGAAAGTAACACTACAGGAAAACTGATATGGAACGTAACCCGTTTAATGACACCTCTTCTGCAACCGGGCTCTTGGCTTGGTTTGCCCGCAATCATGTGGCGGCGAATCTGTTGATGTTGGCGGTGGTGGTGGTTGGATTGGTCGTCGCCGGAAATATCCGTCAGGAAATCTATCCGATTTTCGAGCTTGATACTGTTGCAATCGATATGCAGTATCGGGGCGCAAGCCCGGAAGAGGTCGAGCAATCTATCCTGCTGCCCATTGAAGCTGAGGTTCGCAGTCTGGAACTCACCCGCCGAATCGAATCATCAGCCTCTGAGGGGCGCGCATCGGTGACGGTCGAAATCATGCCTGGGTTTGACCGCAATCGAGCGCTTCAGGAAGTCACGGCTGCTGTGCAACGCATCAGCATGTTTCCGGACGAGATCGAACCACCGGTTATTTCTTTAGGATCGGATCGTCGTAGAGGGGTTGTTTACGTGTCGGTATTTGGCGACCTGGATCAACGCACACTGATTCAATTTGCCCACCAGGTTGAAGATGGGCTACTGGCCCAGCCGGAGGTATCCCTGGTTGTCCTGCGAGGTGTGCGTCGTCCTGAAATCCGGATTGAGGTGCCTCAGACACAACTCCGCGCGCTTGACCTGACGCTGGGTGAAATCGCCAACGCCATTGACCGTGCTGCCCTTGATGTACCCGCCGGTACTATGCGAACGCCGGGCGGAGATATTCTTTTAAAGACCACCGAGCGCCGCTACTTTGGGAGTGAATTTTCAGAGATTCCTATCAAGAGCAGCAATACCGGTGCTGAAATCAAGTTAGGAGATATTGCCACCATTGAGGATGGTTTTGAGGAGACCGAACGGGAGTCGTATTATAATGGTAAACCTTCGGTTTGGGTTGGGATTTATGCTTCCGAATCCCAGCCTCCTTTGAAAGTGGCAGCAGCGGTACACAGATATGTTAAGCAGGTCAATGAGACCTTACCGCCTTCGGTCGAAGTGAAGGTGTCCTATGACAGGACGGAAGATTACCAGGAGCGAATCGATCTGTTAAGGTTTAATGGAGTGATTGGTTTAATACTAGTGCTTCTGGCACTGGGATTGTTCCTGGAATTGCGAGTTGCTTTCTGGACAGCCATTGGTATTCCAGTCTCGATTCTCGGCTCACTCATCCTGCTGCCCTTGATGAACGCCAGCGTGAACATGATCTCTCTCTTCGGTTTTATTGTTACTCTCGGCATCGTTGTTGACGATGCAGTGGTGGTTGGAGAAGATATTTTCCACAAGATTTCCGAGGGGATGTCACGGTTGGAAGCCGCCGTGGCTGGCGTTAGAGAAATGTCAATACCAGTTATTTTTGCGGTGAGTACGAACATTATTGCCTTTTTACCATTGCTGTTTGTGCCGGGGGAAAGTGGCCGATTTTTTAACATTCTTCCTTCTGTGATTATTGCTGTGTTTACCGTTTCCCTG
>JAVVFI010000016.1:0-26227 GCA_032250555.1 Sedimentisphaerales bacterium | reverse complement strand
CGCTCAGCTTTCTCAGCGTTGCCATCTTACCCGATGCATGTGCATGGGCCGTTCCAATCTGACCGACCTTAATCCTTTTAGGCGACCTACCCGCCCGAGTCTTCGAATTATTTGTTAAGGATGCAGCAATGAATCCCATTGCCGAAAATTGTCCCGCATTTTGTAAAAATTTACGCCGGTTCATAAATGTATCCTTTTTATATAAATCTTTCTTTATCAGGAGGTTCCTTCTTGTGCAATATAACCAAGATTGTTTTTAAGGTCGGCAATAATTATAAACCATCTGTCGGTAATCGACAACATAGTCGGGCTTATAAATACATTCAGGAAAAGCGGAGGAAGTATTTCGACAAGCAAGACGGTCTTGATTATTACTTTTCAGGTCTATCTAACGCCCGAAACCTGCGTAAGTATATAGGCGCGGCGGTCGCGAACAAACTGTTTGATTGCATTGCGCCGGCCGGCGTCGAAACCCTCGGCGATAAGGGCATCAGCTGCATCATCCAGAAACTTATCAAAGGCGGTAGGAGAATTATTCGTTCCATATGATGTCTGCCACGGGCCGTTAACAAGCTCTGCAAACGCCCGCTCATACATCTGCCGGTATTTGGGGTATCTTAGAAACTGATTGACTTCCGGAAACTGCCCGGAATTCACAGAGAACAGGTTCGTATTGGGCCCATTGCCCGATCCAAGGGTAAAATCAATGTCCCAGGGAAGGAGATACCACTTACCCTCCGGAAGGGCATAGTAGAAGTAATTATTCTTACCACGGGTATACCCGTAAGAATCCCAATCGCCTACGGCATGACGAATTGCCAGCACCTTAGCAAAATGTTCGGGATGGATAACCGATTCAATTGCCTGCTCGTATCTCACATTGTTCGAAGGCGTGTTCATCGCGACTGCAAAATCGAAAAGATGCCCCCAGTTATCGTGTTCTCGATGTGAGCGTTTTTCAAATCCCCAGCGATAGGTCTCATTGAGCAGCGGGTGCCTGTTGTCATATTTTAATCCTTCGTCAAGATTGGAATGGGCAGTGCCGTTGGCCGAATACTCGAAATAGTCATCGATCTTATGAATGTAGCCGTCGGTATCGTTCGGAAACCATCTGCGAATATAGTCACCATCGATTTTCCGGACGTCCTCATAGTTGGCGTGACTTCTGCCGTTGATGATAACGCGCACGTACTCCTGCGTCGAGTACTGCAGGCCCATTTGCGAATAGAACCAGTATGATGCGCGTTCCTGCAGCGGGCCGCGGCTGCTTCCTTCGGTGTTGTCGAGATTAATTTCCTGACGCTCTCCGAATCTCTGATCCGGATTGAAGTCGATTCGATAGGCATAACGATCACGGGGATCGCGGCCTGAGCCGCTTCTGAGAAACGGACTGCCGCGAAAACGTATTCCGACATTGTAAAATACCTCTGAGTCATTGTAAACTAAAGTGCAATCCATCAGTTCGTTCGAGAGATTGGGACGAGACCTGAATGTACTGATAACGTCATCAGTCAGCCAGATACGGTAGGTGGCAAACTGGGTGTTCACAAGCGTATCGCCGACACGAACCAGACAGGTCCTATCAGGCACATCCGCCGAAGGTCCCAGCTTGGTGGGGAACCGTGTCAATGCAGAACCGTCCGAGGCTTCAATGTAGAATGCCTGCATAGTTCCGCTTGACGCACCCGGGATTGTAGCTGTAAAGATACCATCCCCTTCAACAAGGTCGTCACCCGTGGCATCGTCAACCATGGCCCTGCTGGTGCTTCTTTCCAATCCTCCGGAACCATAGTAGAGTACGACCGAATCTACACCGTCGTTGTCGGTTACGCGAGCTGTTACAATAATAGGCTCACCAGCCTTGGGCAAGACCGGCGCATGTTTTACCTCTATAATATCAGGCCCTCGGTTTTGAATAAACGCCGTATTTTGCTGGCCGGGAGTGCCAAGGTTCATAGGCATGTTCAATTCAACCACATGTGCCGGTCGCGGCGGCTGGACTGGGGCTTGCTCCCGGCTCGTACGCAGGAGCAGAAACCGGCTGCCCCGCAGCCAACGGGCCCAGCCACCGAATGTGACAGTGCCCGCTTTGGTACTGGAAATTGACTGGTTAATTCGGTTAGCCCCGGGGTCGCCATGACCTGATGCAATCAAATGTAACGAGCGGGATCCGGAATAGCTGTCATCCATAGTTATATATGACTGAACGTGATTACCGAGCATTCGCCACTGAGATGTGTTACTCTCGAAACCATTGTTTTTAAGGACGCTACCTCTGCTGAAGTCAATACTCAGTTCAAGGTCATCAATGAGGACCTCACCCCGGTTGAGAAGCATGAGCCCGAAAACGTTGACCTGATCGTGAGTGTATCTGGAATCACTGCCATCGACAGTGAAAGAAAATTGCTCCCACTCTGTCTTGCCGCTCTCATCGCTGTCCGCCCAGGCATCCGGCGTATTGTTATTGCTGTACGGATCGCGCAGCTCGAGGCTGGCCCCCTGGCCGTCAGCCCACTTAGGCCATCGGCCGCCGTCGAAATAGGTCACCTCGTCCGCCGTGACCATATATTTTTCTCCGGTATCCGAATTCAATTCTTCGAGCGGATATGATAATCGGACAGTATCACTGTGATCATTCAGATTCCCTGAGTACGGCCCGAGAAGATTTACTCCGACAACCAGATTATCATATACGCTTTCGAGGAGGTTTGGATCCCTGGCCACGACCAGATACGAGCCCGGCTGTATCTCGATGCCATTGGCGAAGTCGTAGTTAATGCCGTCGGTGAATGCCCAGCCGTCCAGGGTGACAGCACTCAGGCCTTTATTATAAAGCTCGATATACTCATAGCGTTCATCGCGCGTTGCGTGGTGGTACATTATCTCGTTAATAACGATGTCATTAATTAACGGTTTGGCATTCGGCCCCTGAAAAGTATCTGAACTCAGATATTCGAAGTAATCGGAGCCATCAGGGAACCGCCCGAAAGTTACCTCCGGCTCTAAGAGGTCGTAGCGTACTGCGTCCAAAACGCGGAACGGTTCCGGCGCCTGACTATTCGTAGCCGCTGTGGCATAAATCGTCTCACCGGCAAAGTCCAGCCCAAAAGCAAATCCGTCAACCCCCATACCTTCGGTGACAGTCCAAAACTGGCCCGGCTGCAGCACGACTCCGTCCGGTATTTTATATTTGAGCAGGTTGTCACGGTTGTCGCTGAGATAGACATTGCTGAGATCTACCGCAACATGACCCGGATTGTACAGTTCTATCCAGTCCGTACCCGGGGGCAAATCGCTGTTGGCCAGCAGCTCATTTATCACAATACGTACGCCGGGATCGCCGCCGCCGGCAGACTCATCCACAATCCCCTGGAGCACCGGACACCCAAGACAGTCCGAACTGCCTGAAATAGTCGCATTGTGGGCCTGGATTGCAAGGACATTTACACCTGGAACAAGCAGGCTAATCCTGTCGTTCAGATTCACGTTGGCAATAGGCGGTTCCGTAGCAGGTCCGCCGCTCTGGTCGAAAGGCGGAGGATTTCCGGAGATTTGCCCGGAGTCCGCTACCCGCGTACCATTAAGATACAGCACAAAACCGTCATCATAGTGGACTTCAGCCCATAATTGTGAGAAGGAATTGATTTGCTGTGCAGTCAGTGTGAACCGCAGGCGCGCATATACGGATATATAGTTTCCGCTCATATCGTTCAGCTCAGTTCTGATGAACTGCAGCTCATTGGAATTATTACTGTAACCGTACCCGTTAGGTCCATCGAGCCACGCGGTTGTTTGCGGGTCGTCGTCGAACTGAAGGCCAGTCCAGGCCGTAGTAATTGATCCGCCCCGCTCCGTCGATGGTTCCTCGGTCCCCTTGAAATACCGCCCGGGATGGCCTACATCCACGAGAGTTATCAATGCAGGATCTTCTGAGCCAACCTGTAAAGTATCCGGGCCACCTGGTGTACCGCCGATATATGTGCTGGCAGACCAGGTAGAAGCCTCGTCAGGATCCCCTCTCTGTTTAGCAAGAATCAGCGAGTGCCCTGTTCCGTCGGCAGAGGCCGGCCAGAGTCTTCCATCATCGTATCGTAATGAAATGACAATCTCTCCATTGGCGCCGGACAGTTCGACCCTTTCGCCATCATTGCTGAGCTGCCCGGTAAAAGGGCCGCGAACGCCGCTGATGCCGTAAGCCGCTTCCAGAGCCGCAGGATTTTGTGCCACTACCAGAAATCCCTTAGGCCCTATAATAGTTTCGCTTTCGAATACGTAATTAATGCCGTTGGTGAACGCATAGCCCGTGATGTCCTCAAAAACAGCTCTATTATTATACAGCTCAATGAACTCGAGATCCCCTCCATCGGCGGCCGGGTTGTACATAACTTCGCTCACCACAAGCCCCATACCGGGCCGGGCGGCGCACAAGATAACCACACAAATCATCGTCAACAAATTCCACTGATACCCCCGGTGGCTCCTCATGTATTTTACGACCCTTTCTCCCAAAATCGTGGCTGTGCTCCCATCCCATCGGTAATAATCTTACGATACTGCTGATAATACCCTAATTATAGCAATAATTCTTATTATCTCAAGCGTAATTTACCTCAAACACGGGGATTTATGTTGAATGAGCTGCTTTTTTCTTGACTTTTTTATACAATAGTGTATAATTATAATTACTGGGGTGGTCAGTACAGCTTTGTATGTTCAAAGCTCTCCTGCCTGCGGAACTTGACCAGTTTAATCGAAAACTAACGGAGTTTATATATAAGGGGTGAATGATGAAAAGACATAAGAATCCAACTATACTGAAAGTATTAATCCTGATAATTGGGCTTTTGTTAGCCGTCACAATTACAGGGTGCATTGATCCGGTGGCCTCCGATTGTCAACAAGAACACTTTAGGCTCGGAGAAATAGCCAAGCAGCAGCTTCAGTATGGTCCGTCTTCTTATAAACTGACTCCACAACAGGGACAAATGTACTATCCGACACCATAGAAGTATTTGAACGACAATAAGAAACGCCCCAAAAGGGCCGTCATTAGTTACGATTCATAGATAACAGCCGCCATTAATCGGCGGCTGTTATCTATATATTTTTATCAGACCAACGCCCACCCAACACCCTCTATATTAATTCTATCTATCCATATATCTCACTAAACCCTATGTGCATTATCCAAAGGAATTTATAAACCTACTCGCCCGGCCCATTTTTCCCATTCAGCACTCATCGCCTGTACAATGTCGGGATGCTCTGCTGCAAGGTCGTTCGTTTCGGTCCGGTCCTGGGCCAGATTGTAAAGCCTCCATGACTCTTTCTTCAAAGCGACCAGTTTCCAGTTGTCCATACGAACAGCTCGACCACCCATATGTTCAAAGAAAATCTTCTTATGTTCTTTTCGTTTACCACCGGCTAAAATTGGCGCTAAACTTTTTCCATCCAGAGCCGTCAATTTGTGACCCTTGTATTGCGCCGGATAGCTCGCATCGGCCAGTTCCAGACATGTCGGCATAATATCCATAACGTGGCCCGGCTGCTCTGTGATTGAGCCGGGCCTGGTTTTAAGTCCTTTAGGCCAGTGGATTATCAAAGGAGTATGGCAGCCGCCTTCGTAAGATTCCTTTTTCCAGTAGCGAAACGGCGTATTAGAAGCACTCGCCCAGGCCTGACCGATACAGGCATAGGTCGTTTCCGAACCGGGCTCGAAAATACCCTGGTATCGGATTTTTCGGCCATCCCGTGTCTGCGAGGTGCGGTCGTATCCCGGCTGATACATCACTTCCGGCGAGGCGCCGTTGTCTGAGAGAAAAAAGATAACCGTATTATCCATCTGCCCGGTTGCTTTCAGAGTGCTGATGATATCTCCGATACCATGATCGATGCGGTCTATCATCGCCGCATGTACTGCCATCTTCGCCGCCTGGAACTCTTTCTCCTCTTCAGAAAGCTGCTGCCATTTTCTTCGGCCTTCCTGTATCGGCGGCAAAGGTGTATTTTCTTTTTCAAACAATCCCGACTTCAATATCCGCTGATACCGGTCACGGCGCAGTTTCTCCCAGCCACCTTTATAAGTATCTTTATACTTAGCGATATCGGCCGCTCGTGCATGCAAAGGCCAGTGCGGCGCACAGTGCGCGACATATAAAAAGAATGGCTTATCTGTCCGGCTGAACTGTTTGATATATTCCACCGACTTTTTCGTAATCGCATCAGTAAAATAATAATCATCAGGAACGGTCTTCACAGCTCCTGTACCATCGACGAGCGAAAACGGATCGAAGTGATCGATTACTCCCCAAACCACACCATAGTGTTTGTCGAATCCGCGATTGGCCGGATAGGTTTCAAGCGGAGCAAAAGGTTTATCCGGGTCATACTGATGGTCCAGCCATTTTTGATGAAGCTTCCTGTCTGCCAGCGGAACTGTTCTGGACAGATGCCACTTGCCCGCCATTGCGGTTTGGTATCCCGCCTGTCCGAGGGCTTCGGCGATGGTAATTCCATTTCTCGTAAGGTCCCGGCCGTTCTCTACCAAACCTACCTTATGCGGATACTGACCCGTCATAAGAGACGCCCGCGTCGGGCAGCAGCGGGCACAATTATAGAATTGCGTAAAGCGCAAACCATTTGTAGCAAGACTGTCCAGGTTCGGCGTACGAATCTCCCCTCCGAAACAGCCTACATCCGAAAAACCCATATCGTCAGCCAAAATAATTATTATATTCGGTCTTAATTGTCGATTGGTTCGGGACGACAGTGCAGGACGGCAGCCAAGTGATAGTGCATAAGCACCGGGCACTGAGCCGAGCAAAGTGTTTCTAAGGAATTGTCTTCGTGTTATTTTCATTTCATCTATCCTGAATTAATTATAATCTCTTTAATCCAGCAGCAAACACCGAGGAGATTATACAGCATTTGAAAAAATTTGGCGAACCGTTTAGAATATATCTTTATGAACGATAGCTGATTGGGCAGTCGCATCAATTTTTTTGCACAAGGAGAAAGGAATGTATAAAGTCAATCCGACAAGACGTGATTTCCTCAAAATCTTAGGCTTGGGCGCAGCTTCGGCGGCATTACCCGGATGCCTTAATACTACAAATGCAAACCGAGTCGGCAAAAAGCCGAATATTGTCTTTATCCTTGCCGACGATTTGGGCTTTCAAGACGTTGGCTATCAGGGCGGCAATATTAAAACGCCCAACATAGACAAGCTGGCCCGTGAAGGAACAAGGCTCGACCAGTTCTATGTCCAGCCGGTATGCTCGCCGACCCGCTCGTCTCTTATGACAGGCCGATATCCAATTCGCTGCGGCTTACAGATTGGTGTCGTTCGGCCGTGGGCTAAGCACGGGCTGCCTTTGCAGGAACGCACTTTGGCAGAGGCGCTTAAGGAAGCCGGCTACACAACAGCTATTTGCGGGAAGTGGCACCTCGGTCATCTAAGCTCGAAGTACCTCCCAACTTCCCGCGGCTTCGACCATCAGTACGGCCACTATAACGGAGCACTCGATTATTTCACACATATTCGGGATGGCGGATTAGACTGGCATCGAAACGACCAGCCTTTGAAACAAGAAGGCTATACAACCGACCTGATTGCCGATGAGTCGGTTCGTATAATCGAAGAGCATGATTTATCCAGGCCGCTGTTTCTCTATGTACCTTTTAACGCCGTGCACTCGCCGTTTCAGGCAACGCAGCCTTATATAGATATGTACACGCACATAACAAATAAACGACGCCGCATATACGCCGCTATGGTGACATCTATGGATGATGCGATTGGCAGAATAGTCCGGGCTCTTCAAGAGCGAGACTTAAAGCGTAAGACCCTGATTATATTCTGCTCGGATAACGGCGGCGTACAAGGCGTGGCCGACAACGGGCCTTTGCGCGGCCATAAGGCACAGTTGTACGAAGGAGGAGTGCGCGTGCCGGCTCTTGCCCACTGGCCGGGTGTCATCAAGGCCGGGGCCGTCGTAAAAGAGCCGCTTCATATCGTCGATATGTACCCCACATTACTAAAGCTCGCAGGAGCAAAGCTCGAACAACCATTACCCATTGACGGCAAAGACGCATGGCCCACAATTACCGAAGGCAAGCCCTCACCTCACGAAGAGATACTTCATAACGTCACCGCCGCTGCCGGAGCGATTCGCCGGGGTGACTGGAAGCTTGTTTGCAATGGCAGCATCGGTGCCAACAACACCGTCCCCGTCGATAAAAAAGTCTTTGAGCTTTTCAACATAGCAGAGGACCCATACGAGAAGAATAATCTGGCCGACAAGTATCCGCAGAAATTCCAGGAACTAAAACAACGACTTGAGCATTACGCTAAAGAAGCCGTTCCGGCCAATATCCCGCCGAACAAAATGCCAAAAGACTTCACCGTACCCAGGGTCTGGGGCCACCCGGAATAATAACGCCCAGTCATCGACTGCTAAAGAAGGAGAATAATATGAATAGAGTCATTCAGACAAGACGTGATTTTTTGAAAACCATAGGGTTGGGGGTTGCGTCAGTGACTTTACCCTGGTGCCCGATAGCTATAGCACAAAGAAGCTCAGGTTATCGGGGCAAAAAACCGAACATTGTCCTTATCATGGCAGATGATTTGGGATACTCCGACATCGGCTGTTTCGGCGGAGAAATCAGAACGCCGAATCTCGACAGATTAGCGGCCGGCGGAATGAGGTTTACGCAGTTTTATAACGCCGCCAAGTGCAGCCCGACACGGGCGTCACTTCTGACCGGTCAATACGAGCACGCTGTTGGCGTACAGAATATGGAGTACGGCGCTACCTTTGCTGAGGTCTTGCGCACAGCAGGTTACAGAACAATCATCTCCGGCAAGTGGCATCAACAACCGCTTCCGACAACGCGCGGATTCGACAGGTATTTTGGCCTGGCGGATGGATGCTGTAATTACTGGAATCCCGGAATAGAGGCCAGGCCAGGCGAACCAAAGCCCGGCCGCAAAAGACCGGCCCCCCGGCGCTGGGCCATCGAAGGCAAGGCCATCATGGGATACGTCCCTAAAGACAAGAACTTCTACACCACCGACGCCTTCACGGACTATGCAATCGAGCGGCTTGAAGAATACAGAAATGAGAATAAACCGTTTCTGCTTTATATGCCTTACACTGCACCTCATTATCCACTGCACGCCTGGCCGGCCGACATCGCAAAATACCGCGGCAAATACAAAATTGGCTGGGACACGCTTCGCCAACAGCGTTACGAGCGGCAGATAAAGATAGGCCTGCTCGATGCAAAATATAAGCTCTCTCCAAGGGATGAACGCGTACCGAGTTGGGAGTCACTAAGTGAATCCGAGAAGGACCAGGCCGATTTGAAAATGGCGGTCTATGCCGCTATGGTGGATCGACTGGATCAGGGGATAGGCAGGGTGTTTGCAAAAATAAAAGAACTCGGCGAATGGGACAATACGCTCATTTTGTTTCATGCCGACAACGGCGGATGCCCGGAAACACCCGATACAACTCCCGATATACCACCAGGGCCTGTCGCGGGTTATCGCGCGTTAGGCCCGCCCTGGGCTAATGCCAGCAATGCGCCATATAGAAAATATAAATCCACCGACTATGAAGGAGGCGCATGCACACCCTTTATCGCTTCCTGGCCCGGGGTTATAAAGCCGGGAACCATAACCAGCCAGGTAGGACATATAATTGACATTCTTCCAACGTTCATGGAAATTGCCGGGGCTGTCTATCCCAAACAGCTCAACGGCAGAAAGCTAAAGCGGCCAGTGGGTAAGTCACTGCTTCCGATTTTCGAAGGAAAACAAAGGAAGGGACATGATGTGCTGTTCTGGCAGTTCAGCAAGGCCAAGGCCATCCGCACAGGCAAATGGAAACTTGTCCGCCTGGGCCAGGCCGACTGGGAACTCTACGACCTTGAGAAAGACCGAACAGAATTGAACAATCTCGCCAGGCAATATCCCCAAAAAGTCAAAGAAATGACAGCTATGTGGGAAGACTGGTGGGAAAAATGTAAAAGTAAAGGATAAGCCCTTCGGCGATTTTAAACACAAAAGAGAAATTGTTGTAAGATCTGTAAATAATTCTCACAAATAGGAATGATAAATCCCCCCTAAAAAGTTCTTTTTTTCCTTGAAGTAAAGGGGGATAATCTGGTATAAGTAATAGTGCTGGAATTCTTAGTTTTGAATTTCCGGCATATTGAGTATCCATAGTTTCCTGGGCAAACACCTAACGTATTAGGTGAGGAATGGATTTGGTGTGAGGTTGATACCTCGGAGGTAGAGTATTTGTATTTAAACTTGCAGATCAAGGACAGCTTCTGCACATAGGTATCAAAAACTTCTCCTACAATAAAAAGGCATTTTTTATAAGCACAGAGTGTTAGTGAAGATTCTTTGTTGCTTGCGTGGAAGGTTGTTTTAAAACCGGTACAACCGATCGCCGAATTTCTATTTATTAGCTTATCAATAACAACGGATGTTTTGGTGTGTGGCTAAAACAAAATTCACAATAATTCATTTTTACAGGAGGACTATTATGTTTAAGAAACTAATTGTTTTAACTTCTTTTCTTTTAGTGATGGGCCTTGTCTTTGCAAATGCTGCATCGGCAGCTACTATCTCCGTCAACATCACGGACGAAAATGATGATGTTGAAGAGCGGCTTGATAGAGCTAACGAGATAGACATGGGCAGCAGCGATGTGGAATTACCCTATGAAGACGAAGGCATGGGTGACCCTCAGGTAATAGGCTTGCGTTATCCTGGTATTGCCATTCCTAAAGGCAGCACAATTATATCTGCTTATGTTCAGTTCCAGGTCGATGAGACCAAAGGCGGCACAGAGCCTGTTAATGTTGTTATCGAAGGTGATTTGTCTGCCGATGCCGCTCCGTTTACAAGTGATCCCTTTACTGTCACAAGTAGGGCCAGAACAGCGGCACAAGTGCTATGGAGCGCGCCAAATTGGACAGCCGAAGGGGATCGTGGCCCTGACCAGGCGACTACGGATCTGGCTGCAATTATCCAGGAAATAGTTGACCAGCCCGATTGGGCAGAAGGTAATGCCTTAGCGCTCATCATCAGCGATGATCCGGCTAATCCTTCATCAGGCATTCGATGTGCAGAGGCTGGACCAGGAGATGATTCTGCAACGCTGGTTATAGAATTTGCTTTTGAAGGAGCAAGTGCGCCAAGCCCGGCAAATGGTGAGGTTGATGTCAAGGCCGCACCGGTTCTTAAATGGACCGCCGGCGCTACAGCATTTCAGCACGATCTCTATTTAGGCACTGATGCCGATCTGGTAGCAGCCAGTGATGCAAGTGTACTCCAGGGTTCGCTGGCTGATACCAGTTTTGCAGTTGATGTTAATACACCCCTGAGCCGTGGAACCACGTACTACTGGAAAGTCGATGTCTCCACAGGGACATCAAGAGCCAGCGAATTTCATCCAGGTAATGTATGGAACTTCAGAGTTGCCGATGAAAATACTGCAAGCTGGGCAGCTGCTGCCGGTAAAGATTCACCTGCTTTCATCGCAACCTTCGTTGAAGACGGCCTCTACGATATTGGCGCGTTAAGCGGCGATATCACCTACGAGTTCGTCGTTCAAAGCAATCCGGATGAACAGGAAGCCAGCATGGCCCTTATAGGTAGAAGAGATTCGGATACCAATAATGCCGGGATTAAATATGAGCAGTGGAACAATACCGGTACGTATGGCGCGACCCTATTTGGCGTTGTTGACCTCGATTTTGGTGTTCCTACCTCACCAGGTGAACATACTGTTCTTACCTTTGTTTCAAGCGAAACCACGAATACGACTGCTCTCTATGTCAATGGCGCTTTGGCAGGAAGCGTTGACTCAGCCATTACACTGTCAGGTATTGTCGGTATCGGTTACGGTTCCCAAGATGAAGCCACAAGAGGCTCCGCCTCTTTCGACAACTTCGATGGTACTATCTTTGGCGTAGCGATCTACGGCGAAGCCCTTGCAGAGGATTTGATCGCAGAACATGCTGACAGTTATTTCAATCCTGCGAAGGAAATAGTACCGGTTGATCCGGGTACCGAAGGACTCGTTGCATACTATGCATTTGAGAATGATGCCAATGACATTTCCGGTAATGGCAATGATGGTACAATCGTCGGCGACCCGGTCTTTGTCGATGGGCCGACAGGTTTTGGCACGGCGATGGAATTTAACGGTGATGACTACGTTGACTGTGGTAACGGTGATACGCTCCAGATCCAGGATGCGATTACAATCTCATTCTGGTTTAATGTTGTGGCGTTCGAGAACACATGGGAAGCCTTTCTTTCTAAAGGTGACAGTGCATACCGAGTCAGCCGTGGAGACGGCACAGGCGATGCCACGCACTTCGGTATTTCCGGTACTACCGGCGGCGGAGGTAACGGCTGGTTTAATGGAACCTCTATCATCACGGGCGGTGTCTGGCATCACTTTGCCGGGACCTATGATGGTGCCGAAGGGAGAATTTACATTGATGGTGTATTGGATGCAACAACCGAAGCCTCTGGACAGATAAACATCGAAACCGAAAACTTCTGGATTGGCAACAATTCACAGAATCCAGATCGTTTCCTGCATGGTATGATGGATGAGGTCATGTTATACAACAGAGCACTCTCTGAACTCGAAGTCATGTACCTTGCCGGTAAGCGCGTTACACCGGTTGATCCCGGCAGTAAGGGTCTTTTGGCTCTCTGGACGTGTGATGAAGGGGAAGGTGCCGTTGTGGGCGATGCTTCCGGCAACGGCCGCGATGGGGCATTCGTATTTGGCGATCCTGCCTGGGTTGAAGGTGTCAGCGGCACCGCCGTGGAACTGGTCGGTCCCACTTTGATTGAAGTCCCACCTCTGGGTCTTGAACTTTCGGAAGCCACGATGGCTGGCTGGATCAAGCCAAACGGCGTATCACCTGACTGGTCAGCAGTCATTATGCATCGTGGAACCGGTCTTGCACATGGTTTCAACATGCTTGCTGATTTTCAATTGGCATATCACTGGAATGATGATTCAAATTCATGGAGCTTTCGAGGAGGCGACTTTATAGCGGAAAATGATTGGACCTTCGCCGCTGTAACCGTCGCACCCGACAAGGCAACGTTCTATGTCAATGGTGAGATGGGAGCCGTCAATGAGATTACTCATGACCCTGCTATATGGGATAACAACATCTACCTGGGCGGTGATGGCGGTGACACTTGGGTCGCTCGCAGAATGAATGGTGCTCTGGACGATGTTACTATGTACAGCAGGGCTTTATCTGCCGGTGAGATTCGTTACCTGTCTGGTGCTCGTGCGGTGGATGATGTTCTTGGTGATGATGTAACAGCACTTGGCGATGTCGTCAAGGGCGTTCCTGACGATGGAGACTGGCCGGGTGCGGAAACACCTGACTTAGCTTTCGATGATGATGTCACAACGAAGTATCTGCATTTCAAAGGTGATTTTGATCCGGACCCCGGTACAGGTGGCGCTGGATTGCAGATTACTCCGGCGGCCGGTCCGACTGTTGTCACCGGACTGACTTTAACAACAGCCAATGACGTTCCGGGTCGTGATCCCATTGCATTTGAACTTTCTGGTTCGAATGACAGTATTGATGGACCCTATACATTGATTGCCAGTGGTGATATTGTTGACTTCGCCCAGGCTGAAGAATGGCCGCGTTTTACCATGAACGCTACACCGATTATGTTTGATAATGACGTGGCATACACGCACTATCAACTTATCTTCACGGCTATTCGTGGTCCGGTAGGTGGTTCTGTAAATAGTATGCAGATCGCCGAAGTTGAGTTGAGAACCAGTAAATACTAATGATCTGAATTAATTCGCAGTAATGCGGATCAGACTAAGAAGATTTGCATGGGGCCTATATTGATTTATTCGGTATAGGCCCCCTTTTATTTTATTGTTTTAAGAGTGCTTAACAAAATGAATCTTAGCACCGAAAACGAGCGTTTTCACCTCTGGCAAGGAAGGCGAAGCAGACAATGTACATCATTGTCGATGCAGCCTGACGCCGTCCAGAGACGAAATAAGCCGTTTGAATGCAGAGTCATTTTGTTAGGTGCTCTAAGATTCTTCCCCCTTTTCTTTCGACATTTCGGCTGAGTTTAGGACTGGGAATAGAAAATACAGCATAAATGATCGAAGGGATTTTCCTTGACGAAAAGGCAGCTAATCTGGTATAAATTAATTGGGTGATATCCGTAAGCCTGAAATATTCAATTGGGCGAAACGGCTTGATTCCCGGGCTCTTAAAGGAAAGTGGCAGTCCCAGTCCGGGGAGGAACATCCTGAAAAATATGGCTAAAAGCCGTCGAAAATATAAAGGCCCTTACCGGTCGTTTTATGTTAGCTTTTTTTAAGGAGGATTATTATGTCCAAAAGACTGTTTTGTTTGATTTCTATCGTTGTGGCGATAAGCCTAGCAGGTAATGCCTCAGCCGACCTGATTCTTCATTGGGAATTCAATGAAGGTTCCGGTACCACCGCCCTTGATTCAAGCGGTAACGGGTACGATGGTACCATAGAAGGTAATCCTGATTGGGAAGTCGGTAAAATAGGAGGAGCATTGCATTTCGACGGAAGCGACGACCGTGTGATTGACGAAACTGCCGGGGACTACATCAACGGCATGGAAGCAATAACCATCTGTCTCTGGATCAAGTCCGACATAGTCGGAACTGATAAAGGTTTTGTAATCCTCGAGGATCCCGCAGCCGCAGGCGGCGGCGATAACAGGAATATACGATATGATGCAGCCAGTTGGGCATGGGAGGGAGGAACAAACCTGATAAAGATGGCTCTGGACTCGACCGGCGGCCATCAGGCTTATGAGGGGGCCGACAATACGCAGACCACCGATTGGCAGCATGTTGCGATGGTCTGGAGCAGCGGTAAGGAATTATTGTTATATATTAATGGAGAGCTGGATACACCGAGGGGCAATGATGCAGGTACCGAAGGCACCATAACCGGTGTTACGGCATTGATAATCGGCCAGGGTTGTAAAGATGAAGGAGGAGGCTGGGACGGCCTGATCGACGATGTACGAATCTATAATGAGGCACTGCCTGACACCGAGATTCTAAATGTCATGGTAGGCGGAGGATATCCATTCGCTGTAGGGCCTGAGCCGGCAGACGGCGCCGTCATAGAAAGCACATGGGTATCTCTCAACTGGACACCGGGAGATTTTGCTCTCTCGCACGATGTATATATCGGCGATAATTTCGATGCAGTGAATGATGGAGCCGAAGGCACATTCCAGGGCAATCAGACAGAAACATTTATTGCTGTCGGCTTCCCCGGATTTGCTTTTCCGGACGGCCTTACCTCGGGCACAACTTACTATTGGCGAATCGATGAGGTAAATGACTCCGAGCCGAACAGTCCTTGGAAGGGTCCTGTCTGGAGCTTTATGGTTCCGCCAAAAACTGCTTATGTACCTGTTCCGGCTGATGGAGGCGAATCTATAGTTCTGGATGTACAGCTTAGCTGGACACCAGGTTCCGGGGCGAAGCTGCATACCGTTTATTTCGGAGACAATCTTGATGATGTCAGCAATGCCACCGTAGGACTGCCCCAGGGAACTGCGAGATACAGTCCCGGCTCACTTGAATTAGCCAAAACCTACTACTGGCGCGTTGATGAGTTCGATGGTATCGAAACACATAAAGGCAATGTCTGGAGCTTTACTACTGAAGGTGCCGTAGGAAGCCCGGAACCGGCTAATGCCGCTGTGGATATATCACAGACACCGGTTCTCACCTGGGTGCCGGGAATCTTTGCCGATACACATGAGGTCTATTTCGGCGCAGATGAAAACTCTCTTGAGTTAAAAAGCAGCGGAAACCTCGGCTCTGAAAGCTACGAACCAGGACAGCTTGAGTGGTCAACAACTTATTACTGGCGCATAGATGAGGCCAATAACGCAAACGTCAATAGTCCGTGGACCGGTCCACTCTGGAGCTTTACTACAGCTAACTTCCTTACCGTGGATGATATGGAGAGCTACAACGACCTTGATGAAAATGAGCCGGGCAGCAACAGGATATATCTCACATGGATTGATGGTTTCGATAATCCGGCCACAAACGGCTCTGTCGTTGGAAATTTTGATCCTCCATTTGCTGAACAGACTATCGTTCACGGCGGTTTGCAGTCGATGCCGATGTCCTATGACAACGCTGTTGGTAAATCTGAAGCAACTTTGACGTTGACTTCCAATCGTGACTGGACAGTAAACGGTATCAACACATTGACAATTTGGTTTAGAGGCAGCCCGGATAACGCTCCTGAGAATTTATATGTTGCTCTCAATGGTAATGCAGTAGTCAACCATGATAATCCTAATGCAGCAATGAGAGGTTCCTGGCTCCAGTGGGATATCGATTTGCAGGCATTTGCCGACCAGGGCGTCAACCTTGCCAGTGTCAATTCAATTACTATTGGCCTGGGTAACAAGAATAACCCGGTTGCCGGCGGCGTAGGTATGATGTACTTCGATGACATTCGTCTGTATGCCCTTACACCGTAAATAGGAATTTGATTGTTCAATAAAACTGTGCAGTTAATATAGTAAATTTCGCTATTTTAAGGCTGATACTGAGTAAATCGGTATAGCCTTTTTTATTGATCACCGATTTGGATAATCACAGTCAACGGGATTGATTTTATGGAAGTTTATTAGCAATCATGTGAGGATTTTCCTTGACGAAAAGGTAGGTAATTTGGTATAGATAATATTAAGAATGCTTGTTACTACACCGTCAGGCACCAGGGATTTATCAGTTCACTTTGCAGGCAAATTTCTGATAGTTTTCAATAGAGGAGAAATATTATATGGGGCGCAAGATTTTATGTGAGAGTTTTGTGCACTGGTATTAAATTTTCTCATTTCAATTGAAAATTCTTACTATTAATGAAAGATGTTTTGGCGTGTGGCCAAAACATAGTCATTTTAATTTTTTAAGGAGGATTATTATGTTTAGAAAAGTTGTTTATTTGGTTATGTGTGTTTTTGTACTCGCTCTGACTCTGACAAGTACAACTAACGCTGCCATTCCCGGTCTTATCGCTCATTGGCGCTTAGATGAGACATCCGGTACCGCCGTCGGAGATGCCAGCGGCAACGGCAATAATGGTACTCTGGAAGGAGGAACAAGAACACAGGGCAAACTGGGCGGCGGTGTATATCTGGACGGTGTGGACGACTACATCGAGATTCCCAACTTGATAACTCAAACCGGTTCTTTGGCATTCTGGTTCAAGCCGGACTGGGATGGGTCAGATCCAGCCGATTACAGGCTCTTCGATGCGAGCACGAGCACCATTTACTTCTTCATATCGAAGGGTGCAAACCATGCCGATATCAATCCCGAAGATTTCGGATTCTATCTGGAGGACGCCACTGATGCCGACTATCAGGGCATTGAAATTGACCCGGCAGGTGTTATATTTGCCGATACATGGAATCATCTCACTGTGACCTGGGAATTTGGCGGCGGCCCGGCTATCCTGTACCTTAACGGCGAGGAGATCGCAAGAGCGGCCACGTTAGGTCCTTTGCCGACTCTTGATCCAAATCCACGTTTCGGCATGGACACCGTAGCATATATTCCGCAGACAAACGGCGCAATGAGCGTCATCGACGATATTATGTTCTTCGACAAAGCTCTGACACCTCCGGAAATCCCGGTTATTATGCAGGGTCTCGGAGCATTTCCATGGGCATGGGGCCCCGACCCGAAGGATGGCACTCTTTACAGTGACACATGGATTACCCTTGGCTGGTCGCCGGGGGATTTCGCCGTCTCACACGATGTGTACTTAAGCGACAATTTTTACGATGTGGATGCTGGCGCCGAGAGCACGTTCCTGGGCAACCAGATCGCAACGTTCGCTATCGCCGGTTTTCCCGGATTTGCTTATCCGGATGGCCTGATTCCTGGTACGACATACTACTGGCGGATTGATGAAGTTAATGATGCTGAGCCGAACAGTCCCTGGAAAGGCCCTGTCTGGAGTTTCAGTATTCCTCCAAAAACAGCCTACTCACCGGATCCGGCTGATGGTGGCGAGGCTGTAGCTGCGGATGGTGATCTTAGCTGGACGCCGGGCTTCGGATCAGTAATACACTACGTGTACTTCGGTGACAATTTTGACGATGTGAGTAATGCCGCTGGTAATCCGCCATGGGGATCTACAACTTATGATCCCGGATCGCTTGAAATGGCCAGGACTTACTACTGGCGCGTCGATGAATTCGATGCCGTCGAAACGCATAAAGGTAATGTCTGGAGCTTCACTACCGAAGGAGCTGTCACGGCACTTAATCCGGTTAATGGCGCTGTTGATGTAACACAAACGCCTGTTCTCACATGGTCCCCTGGCTTAGGTACTTCACATGAGATCTATTTTGGCGCAGATGCTGCTTCTCTGGAATTAAAAGGCAGTGGAAACCTCGGCTCCGAAAGCTATGAACCCGGACATCTGGAGTGGGACACCACTTACTACTGGCGTGTTGATGAAGCTAATAATGCCAATGCCAACAGCCCCTGGACAGGCCCGTTATGGAGCTTTACTACGGCCAACTTCCTTATCATCGATGATATGGAAGGCTACAATGATCTTGATGAAGGTGACCCGGCTTCTAACAGGATATATCTCGCCTGGATAGACGGATTCGATAATCCGGCTATCAACGGTTCTGTAGTTGGTTACGCCAATCCTCCATTTGCCGAGCAGACTATCGTCCATAGCGGCAATCAGTCGATGCCGATGTCCTATGACAACGCTGTCGGAAAATCTGAGGCTACCTTGACGTTGACTTCCAATCGTGACTGGACAGTCAAAGGCGTCAACACCTTGACAATCTGGTACAGAGGAAGTGCGGGTAACGCTGCCGAGCAAATGTATGTAGTTCTAAACGGCGGTGCAAGGGTCGAACATGATAATCCCGATGCAGCAACAAAGATTTCCTGGAACCAGTGGGATATCGACCTGCAAACCTTTGCAGACCAGGGCGTGAATCTCGCCAATGTCAATTCGATTACCCTTGGCCTTAGCTCTGGTACCGGAGGCGCAGGCATGATGTTCTTCGATGATGTCCGTCTCTATCCGCCTGCACAATAAGCAGCAAATCATTATATGGAAGATTTGCATTAAATCAGGGCCTGTACCAATTCGGTATAGGCCCCTTTATTTAAAAACAAAAGATAGCACAAAGTACGGAGCTATTTGCCTGTCATACACAGGACCTGGCCGTTTGTAGTAGTCATGTACAACCGGCTGTTTGCGGCTATTAATCCATCAAAAACCGGAGCGTTTTCCAGGTCATATTGTGCCAATGTCTCACCATCGCTTGCAGAGACGGCCAATAGTATGGCACCCTTTTCTCCTTTAAAGGAAGCCGACTGATCTTCAAGATTCCGCTTTACATCCGGGTCGTCTATCCGGCCAAACGCCTGCTGCTCATCCAACAAATCCGGAGGCCCGGCAACAAACAATGTCCCGCCCGCAAGAACTATCGCACGCGCAAAGAGCGGCGCATCCTGTGTCCAATTGTGCCTGACCAGGAATCCGGAGGCCGAGGCCGAAGCCCTGCCGGTAAACCGCAAAGCCCGTCCGAATTTACCCTGCGCAACAGCAGCACCTTCGGCCTTACCATCGTTCTTATTGCCCGAAGTGTCGGCGGCATTACCTTCATCGAATGAGTAACAGAGGACAAGACCAGACTCATTTGCAGCTTCCTGACTGCGTGCCGAGGCGTGTTTCTTTATCTCGGCGTCACTAAGTGTACGGTGATATATCCTGACCTCATCGAGAAGCCCCTTGAAACCAAATGGATCACCATAATCACCAACTTTCGAACCTTCATCATTAGCTATTTCCATCGCCTCTGCCGGGTTAGCCGCGAGGAGGCCGGATGCCTTTGCCGAAGCTGAAAGGTTTCCATTTACATAAATACGCAGCTCTTTGTCCGCCGTCAGGACACCCGCAAGATGCACCCACTGTCCTGCGGTTTTTCTCTTAGCACTGACCGAACTTAGATTTCCATTGGCGCGAACGATGAACCGGGGCTGTCCGTTTTGCAAATAGAGCGCATAACCATGATTACCGCCGCCATGCGCAAGAACGACACCATTGGGCTGCTCGGCATTAATCCATACTTCGACAGTTAAAGGTTTACCGGTGGGATTGAGAGAACTCGATTTCTCAACACGAATCAGCGACGGCCCGGTGCTCACAGGGCTCGCCGCTGTTCGCCTGCTCGGAACTTCCGTAGGTGACTTATCAGCGGCAAACAACTGATGCTCAATCGGGGTTGTCCAGCGGTAGAACTGCGGCTTGCGACCGAATCCATAAACTTTAGAATCATCGAATACCAGAATCTTTCCTGACGGAGCAACTTTTCCTGCCAGGAAATAACCGCACCAGCCGCTTACGAACTTACTGCCGTACATCCAGTAAGTGCGGTGCCAGCCGCTGTCATCGAGCAATCCGGTCGGGCTGAAAAGGTGTGCCTGGGTACTGTCTTGTGTTGCGGGTGGTGCACCTTGATCGGCATCCGCACCAGCCGGCATTGCTTCCAGCGGCAAACGCGTCCCGTCCAAATTGAAAGGCTGTGATTTCATATAAACCAGCTTTCCATCGCTCGATAGTATGTCCGGCATGGCAACGGGCATGTTCAGCCAGCTCACATACGACTGGATGTCTTTACCCGTTTTCTGCTCGAGATCGTCGAGCACGTTATGTGACAGCGCCTTACCCGTATTCGGATCAAGTCTCCAGAAGTGAAGTCCGCCATCTAAAAACATCGATCTGCCCGCCAGACAATACAAAACGCCATTTTGAATAAGCACACTGCCGTGGGCCGGCCAGACAGACTCTACCTGTTCGAACGACATCAGTCGCTGATCCATCGGCGCTGCGCGGAACCGCCATACAAGGTCACCATCTCGAGCGGCAAGGCAATATACATACCCATCCGCCGAGCCGAACAGCACTCGTCCCTTATAAATAGTCGGCGGTGAATCGACCCGTCCGCCGGCTGTATAGTGCCAGAGCCGCCTGCCCGAATCGGCATCTATTGCATAAATCGTATGAGTATCCACTGAAGCTATAAAAACCTTACCCCCGGCTACTACAGGGCTGGTCAGTTTCCCTCCTATATTGGCTATCCATGCCCGTTTGAGCGCAGCCGGTACGGCGGTGTTCGTACTGCCGCTGCGAGCCGCATCGTGGCGGTACGTTGGCCACTGGCCTTCGCTCGACTGAGCCGAAATATTTCTATCAAACGCCGGGCCTTTTTCAAGTCGGGGCGTTTGTTCCACACGCTTAGGGACTCGCGGCCTACCCAGGGCAGGAGCCACCGCATTGAAACCGTACAGCTTTGACTCCAGGTAACAAGCACAGGGATGAGGTGGATTATATAACATTCCGTTGGCTGGCATGATACCATACAGACAAGCGCCCCGAACCCAGTGATGCGGAATCCACTTTTCGTTGCGCACGTCTATGAACTCTGTTCCAGTCCGTGACATCAGCAGGTAGTTGTCTGTTGCCTTGCCCCGATAGCAGCGGTGATGAAACCAGTAAGTTTCGACATCGGGTGGAAACTCGCTTTTAACCTCTCCTGTAAATGGATCTCTGCCGGTGAAAACACCCACAGCCCTTCCGCTGGTTGTCTCGCCTGTCCATACCAGACCGTTAGCAACGAGCATATCTTCCGGTGACCGATAGCCGGATGGAGGATGATAGGCACTCCAGAGAACTTCGCCGTTTATAGTCGAAAGCGCCGTCATAGTATCCTTGCCGGATGTGTACCATGAGCCCGTCTGCAGACCTGCAGTCTCTCCGCCCGAAAAGAGCACCACACCTTTATACAACACGAGTATCGGAGAATAGAACGAACGGATTTCTCCGGCCCAGCCAATGTGGTTGGAACGCCAGAGTTCGTCTCCGGTCTTCCGGTCGAGGCAAACAACGCTCCGGCTGTCATGGAAGAAAATGCCCCGGCTGTCAGCCGCTAATGTCACTGGCAGGACACGCCGCTCGGAAGTCCACAGGACATCTCCGCTGTCTGCACTGATTGCCATAATTTCCCTGGGCTGCTCATCCCAGAACTTTCCTCGATATGCCTGGTTAATCTTCTTTAAGTTGGAAAAATCAGGTTTTTCAGCCTGCTTATTAACCAGCAGAAATAAAACACCTTCTGAGAGAATGATCTCCTCGGTGCTTTTAGTCCCCCCGTACGTTCGAATGGTCTTGCCCGTCGCTGCATCAAGAGCCGTAACCGGCGCGTCGATACCGAGCGTGACATAAACACGCTCACCGGCGGCAACGAGGCGGCGGGGCAACTGTGCCGGACCGCTCTTAAGCGGCCAGAGATGAGTGAACCAGGTATCTATTCGCCGCTTCCACAAAATAGTACCATTAAAGGCATCCCTTGCTATCACCGACCATTCCGGCGGAACTAAGATTGAAGCACGCGGAGCCTCATCGAAGATATAAAAGACCCGCCCGCCAGTCGTTACAGCCGCACTTACACTGGACATTCGGTCGTGGTGACGTGCGTATCGCGGACTTCCAATCCATTGCATCCGGCTCGGCGGAGCAATAACTGTATCGTGTGAGACTGCGTTGTTCGATGCATCGTGAAGATAATGTGTCCAGTCGTCAAGCTCTTTCGGACGCGGCTTTATTTTCTTTATCCACCGGCCGCCTTTCTTTATATACGCCACACCGTCAGGGCATAAAACCCGCATAACCTCGCTCTCGGGGACAGCGCCAGGATTTTCCGATACCACCAAATTCACAAGGTTATCGATATAAGGAAGCCGTCTTCCTTTCAACCGGTCAATTGACACCTTGCCGTAAAGATTAAGCGAAAGGATATATTCACGGGTCTTTTCCAAATTCTGCTGCTCTGTATCCAGGCCCTGCACTAAATAGCTCTCATTAGCGCGCAGCGCCGCGGTCAAGCGCCCGTCACCACAACCAATGTGAACGATAAGGCCGCCTTTAATGCCGCTTTCATCGAGAATTTTCTGTGCTTGCCTCCGATGTGGAGAACTCAACAAACCCGCAAAGGTTGTATGCCCCCCAAACAAAAAAATAAATAACAGAACTACCTTTATAACAATCCAATTAGTTTTTGTTCGTGCAGTCATTACAAGACCCTCATTTGTTTATCTTCTCTTGCCCATACACAGCAATCGACCATCTCGGGTTGAGATGAATAGCCGCTCACTTGCCGCTATCATTCCGTCGAAAACCGGCTCTGATTCGAGTTTATATTCGACAAGCTTCTTACCATCAGCGGCAGTGACCGCCCAGAGAAGCCCCCCCTTGCCACCTTCGAATGCCGCCATAGGTTCTTCCGGGTCGATTACGTCCGGCGGCCCCGTCACAAACAGGGTCTCGCCGGCAAGCACCATCGCACGGATGCGCACCGGCACCCAGTTGTGCCATACAGGCGGCTTCCCGCGAGTGAATCCGATTCCTTTGGGAACACCGCGAGTATAGTCCGGAATAACCGGTTCGTTGTCGTTATCATCGGAGAAGAGCAGATAGCCCTCGGCTCCTGGCGTAAACAACGGGCTTTGCAGATTCCTCGACGGATATGCCTGTACTGCGTATGTTTTTTCAGGCCCGACCACCAGCAATTGACCTGTTTTGGAAGCTCGATGGGCGATATAGAAACCGGGCCATGTATCAGAGTACATCCAGAACGTGCGGTTAAACCACGAGTCATCGAGGAATCCGCTTGTTGACAAAACATGCCGCCCCATCTTTCTGTCACCAAGATTACTGCCGCCGTATTTTTCCTTGTATTGTTGTGACATCTCTGGCCACACTCTTAACTGCCAATCCCTCTGCACTTTCTCATCCTTGTCCATTGTATCCATGCTCTGGACAAAAGGTTTATCCATAAGCTCGACCAGACCCATCGCATTTGTTTTCTTATCGGGATCAGGCAGAACATAAGGAGTCTCCTGCTCTTTAAGAGAACCATCGAATTTATACTGCCCCATATATATGAAATCGCCTTCACTTACAAGGATGTCCGAGAGTGCCCCTTCCATATGGTACCCCGGGATGAATGGTTTGTTCTCAGCGTCTTTTCGTGTCCTCGCCCACGTGTCCAGACAGGTTTCGTACAACACTTTGCCCGTCGTCGGTTCGAGTCCAAACACCCGGATGCCGCCGTCAATATACGTCGAACGTCCCGCCGTAAAGTAGGCAACTCCATCTTTCACCAAAATACTTCCATGCACACGCCAGGGAGATTCCAATTGACCGAAAGCTACGATTCTCTTCTCCGAAGGTGCCGCAATAAATCGCCAGACTAATTCCCCGTCCAAAGCTCGAAGACAATAAACACGTCCGTCCGCACAACCGAACAAAACCAGCCCGCCGTACACACTTGGTGGAGAATCAATTCTCCCACCAGCCGTAAACCGCCAAAGCCTGCGGCCGTCCTCGATGTTATACACATAAAGTGTATGCTCATCTTTGGCAGCTACGTACACCCTGTCACCGGAGACCACCGGCGGAGTCAGTTTCCCCTGCAATCGCACCTGCCATTGTCTCGAAATCTGCGCCGGGACATCACAATCGGCAGCTCCGCTACGGCGCCCGTCATGACGATAAGTAGGCCAGTCATCGGCACTATCCCCCCCGGACCGAACCAAATCTTTTGCCTGTTTGTAAGCACTTCCTCGTTCGAGCCGCCGAGATGGTGACATCTCCTGAACCTCTTCGCCTTCAGCAGACATCGCGTTAAAACCGGTCAGCTTAATACCGGGATAGCAAAAACACGGATTCGGCGGTGCGTAGAGCAAACCATTACTCGGCACAATGCCATATCTGCATGGACCGCGAAGCCAGTCGTTCTGTGTATTGACACCACCGGTTATACTGACGAACTCTATGCCGCGGTTGGGCGTTATAAGGAAGTTCTCCGTGGCCTTGCTCTGGTAGCAGCGCAGGTGATGGCCGGGGGTAAACACGTCATCGGTGTTGAGCCTTGTCGTTATTTGGCCCGTTAGCAAATCCCGCCCAACAATGCCGTCGCCCTGCCAATGCCAAAGCTGATTGTTTGCGATGAAAAGCTCATTGCGCCGTATGCCTGCTTTTACTGCCCAGAGGCTCTCGCCCGTATTCACGGATACTGCCTCAAGCTCCGCTTTCTTTAACATTACTAAGCAAGCTTCGTTGGCTATCAGAAGTGACACAGGCAATTCGCTCGGTACCCGCCAGAGTTCCTTACCATCTGTCACCCGCAGGCATAACAGCCATTGACCGGCCTGATAAAAAACTTTTCCATCCCTGGCGGCCAATGAAAACGGCCGGATTTTCCCCTTCGCTTCCCAGAGTTTCCTGCCGGTTCCGGTATCGAATGCCATGATGACACTTGTGCCTTTGCGAAGTATCAGAACACCTCCAATGCAGCGGATCTCCTCTGTCCCTTCCGTTCCTTGATAAGTTGTCAGTATCTCGCCCGTCGCCGCATCGAGCACTGAAACGCCGGCCTTGTATTCGAGTGTTATAAACACGCGATCACCTTCGGCGACAAGACACCGGGGAACTGTCAAAGGGACATTTCTGAGCGCTTTGGTCTGCCAAGCGCCAGTGCCCCACTGCGGCAGCCGGTGTTTCCAGAGCAGCAGCCCGTTGAAAGCATCTCTCGCTATCAAAGTCCATCTTTCCGGAACCGACGGCGTCGTAACTCCGGTCAATCCTTCATCAAAAACGTAAAAGATTCGTTCCTTCGATGAGACCATTGCGCACAAACTCGAACTGAACTCGTGGCTGCGTGACCACAGAGGACCACAAACCCATTTCAGCCGACGAGGTGAACCGACTCGCGTATCTTTGGCAACCGCATTGTTCGAAGCATCGTGCAGATAATGTGTCCACTCATCGATATCTTCCGGCCGCTGCTTGACAAGCTTTTTCCATTTGCTGCCCTGCCTGATATAAGCAACACCATCCGGACACAATACCCGCATCACTTCACTCTCGGCAGCGGCACCGGGATTTTCCGATACTACAAGATTCACAAGATTATCAACGTAAGGCAGGCGATTGCCCTGTAACCTGTCAACCGATACAACTCCATAAATTCCAAGTGACCGGATATACTCTCGTGCTCGTTCTAC
>JAVVFI010000169.1:0-10930 GCA_032250555.1 Sedimentisphaerales bacterium | reverse complement strand
ACCGGCTTGCCTGTATCCGGCATGTAAGATGAAACTACGAATTATCAGAGGAATTAACGATTATCTTCACATGGTTTTCTTTTACGAATCGTTCGACCTCGGCAAAAGAAGGCACCCCATTGGTGCATCCCAGGGCAGTCGCGCCAAGTGCCCCGGCCGCACTGGCGAATTTAAGAGTGCGCACCAAATCCCAGTCCCGGCCCTGAGCCGCTGCTATCCCTGCTGTAAAACAGTCTCCGCATCCGGACGGATCAACCACAGGCACGCTAAAGATTCCCATCTCTACGGTTTGCGCACCATCATCTGCATAAAGCCCATGTTGGCCGCGAGTAATTACGACCGCCCTTGCCCCGGCCCGGCGCAAGGCTTTCGCCTGGCCCGCCAGTGTAGTTTCTCCGGTGATGATACGGGCTTCATCTTCATTCGGAACGAAAACATCCACGTGTTCGAGCAAGGGCAGACATCGACTCGGATCGACACCACTGCCCTGAGCGATACACACATTGAACACAACTCGGCAATTCCGCTGATGCGCCTCGTAAAGCAGTTTAGCCAATCCTTCGTCATCCCAGGCGCCGAGTTTCAAATACCCTCCGATCAATACTATACCGTTATCCGCAAGCAAATCCATCGACACATGCTCACCATTAAAATCGGCCGCCACCCCCAAAGCATGAATATATCTGCGATCCTCACCTTGTATGCGGAGAATAAATGTCGATGCAGTCTGGCCTTCTGGTTCCCGGTGTACTCCACGCACATCCAGGCCTATAGATTGCAACTGATTCAGAAGCAGACTCCCGAGCGCATCATCTCCCACAGAGCCTGCGATGGCAACCTGTTCTCCCATGCGAGACAATGCAATCGCCGTATTCAAGGCATTGCCGCCGGGATAGACTGCAATTTCATCGGTCAATCCCAACTGGCCCGGCTCAGGAAAACGCTCTATGGGACTGGAGAAGATATCGGCGACCATGTCCCCAATACAAAGGATCTTTTTCATGTTTTCGGGCGAATTCACGGATTATCTCCGGTAATATCTTTTGGACTAATCAAACGCGGCCGTATTTATCTTCGTATCGAACCTTATCTTCATCCTGCACGTCACCGTAAGCCACTTCCATCATGTGAAATAACTTGTCACCACGGTTGCAGAGACGATGCTTGGTCCCTCTGGGGATATAGATTTCATCAAAGGCTTTTGGCCGGAGCAATTCATCCCCGACCTGGACCTCTGCATTATCTGTGAGCATGATCCAAAGCTCATCGAAGTTTTGATGAGATTGCAGGCTCCCCTGCTCTCCCGGTTTCATCTCCACAATCCATACGGTACACGGCTGATTGCGTGCATACTCCCGATATCGTCCCCACGGCCGTTCAATAACATGCGGTTGATGAACCATCCTGATACTCCTTAAATCATTTCAATTGAATGCATACTCCCGTGCCCCGTCCGGAGCTAACAGGTATCAGAAAGAGAAACCGTCCTGTTTACTATCAAACTTAAAAAGAATAATTCTCAGCACTCCTTGGGCACCAAGTTACAAGTAATACTGAATTTTTGCAAGTTCTTAATCAGTAGCATATATACTGACTTATTCAGCTTTTAGGCAAAAAACAAAAAACCTCATTAGATAATTGCATAAGAAACAGACCTTTGTTATCTTATTGCATTAAGGAGTCCAGAGAGAGCCTTAAACGACGATCATTATATCAGGAACTGATAAATGAAAGCCTATTCACGTGAATTCTTAGAACAGCTCTATTGAACGCTTTACACTATTTATATATTTAAAACCAACCGATTTTAGGAAATCGTCAAAAATCATTTGGAAGTTCCAATATGTTTTGAGGAGTGAATATGACAAAGCAATTACAAGCCCTGATCTTTGACTGTGATGGAGTTCTGGTCGATACGGAACGAGATGGACACCGCGTAGCCTTTAATCAGGCTTTTGCCAAAAAAGGATTGAACATCGAATGGGACGTCCAGCTCTATGGAAACCTCTTAGAGGTTGCCGGCGGCAAAGAACGCATGCGGCATTACTTTAATACCAACCAATGGCCGGACAATATCACAGATAAAGATGTTTATATCAAAGAATTGCATAAACTTAAAACCGATTGTTTTATGCAGATTATCGAATCCAGCCAACTGCCGCTGCGACCGGGTGTGGCCCGCCTTGTGGATGAGGCCATCGCAGACAGTGTTACCCTTGCAGTTTGCTCTACCTCAGACGAACGAGCTGTTACACAGGTTGTAGAACGCCTTCTTGGCCCGGAACGCAGAACCCATTTTGCGGCTATTTTTGCCGGTGATGTGGTCTCTAAGAAGAAACCGGATCCGGAAATCTACAATCTGGCCGCCTGCAAATTGAACCTTGAACCGGCTCGATGTGTCGTGGTAGAAGACAGCCGTAATGGTTTTCTGGCCGCACAGGCCGCAGGTATGCATTGTATTGTTACTACAAACGGTTATACTGAACACGAGGACTTCTCCCAGGCCGATTTGGTGGTCAGTGAACTTGGAGATCCTCCCGAGATTCAAGTAACTATAGAGACCTTAAAAAAGATTATTGCAGACGGATAACCTGTATTAGACTAAAGGAGCATAACGAATGAAGATATTCCTGGATACTGGTGATGTCGAAGCCATAAAACGCGCTCACGACACAGGCCTCCTGGACGGTATAACCACCAATCCCACACATATTGCCAAGACCGGACGCAAATTTCAAGATGTGGTCAAAGAAATCTGTGGTATCGTGTCGGGCCCCGTGAGCGTGGAAGCCATGGCCGATACAGCCGAAGGTCTGGTGAATGAGGCCCAGAAAGCGGCTCATCTGGCGCAGAATGTAGCCATCAAAATACCTATGACAGTAGAAGGACTCAAGGCCGTGCCGATCCTGGAAGCCAAGGGCATCAAGTGTAATGTCACCATGGTTTTTTCTTCCACCCAAACCTATCTGGCCATGAAAGCCGGCGCCACATTCATAAGCATTGTGATCAGCCGTCTCGATGCCGTTTGTAATGAAGGTGACATACTAATCTCTGACGCAGTCACTATTAAGCATAATTTCAATTTTACCTCCAATGTTCTGGCGGCCAGCCTGAAGACACAGAATCATGTGCTAAGCTGCCTGCGCGCCGGTGTCGATATTGTGACGATTCCGGAATTCCTGTTTTTCCAGATGTATAAGCATCCACTAACAGACCTCGGATTAGCCCAGTTCGCCAAAGATTGGGAAAGTGTACCCAAATGAGTATAATGTTAATGATTTGAGAGGAGCTATACAATGAAGAAACTTTTGCTTGGTTGGGTATTTATCCTGCTCTACTGTCAGAGTCTTGGGGCCCAACCCGCTCCGGGCGACTTGTTCCGTGAATATCGATGGTTCTATGAAAAAGGAGATGCCGGCCAGGCGATTCGTGTCGGAGGAAAACAGGGAGAATCCTATCCTGACCGCGGTTCAGAACATGGATATATCAATGCCGCAATGAAACTGCCGCATGATCTGGATTTGGCTGAGGCTGTCAAGGCCGAAATTGTCATTGAAAAAATCCTTTGCCACGATGGAACTACCGGCCTGGCCATCCAAATCAATAATAGCGACTGGTATTACTTCCCGGAGGCCAGTGACATTCCGGCTCCACAGGCCAGATACCAGCACCACATCTATCCTGTAATCCGTGTTCCAGTATCAGTATTCAAATCGGGTCCCAATAATAGTTTCCGTTTGCGCGTGGATCCTGAGCATCCGTGGCGCTGGTCCCAGAACCTAATTAACGGTTTGCATATTCGTATCTACTACGATCCAGAGAAGAAATCTCACCCTATCGGCGAAATAAAATCACCACAATCCGGTGATACCGTGAAACTCTCTGTCGAGTATAACAGCGCCAACTGCCCGATCAAACAGGTTGATTATGTCGGTCTGTATGAAGACGTCAATTATGAGGGAGATGGTGTCTATCGTCAGTGGCACTATAACTATTTTCATAGCCGGCTCGTGAATCACATAGGTTCAGTGGTCAAGGCTCCCTTTGATTTCGTCTGGGATACCTCGTGGGTCCCTGATCAAAAGGAACCTTTACAGATTGCCGCCAGAATCACCGACCAAACCGGCTTGACCTATCAAACCCCGGCAATCACAAATCTTTCGCTTAAGCGAACTATCCAATCAGTCGAATTGTGCAAGCCCTATGACATACCGCAGAAGTGGGTCACACGCAGCGGTGAAAAGTCAGAATATTTTGATGTTGGGAGCGATTTAAATAGCGCTGTTGCCGCCCAGCTTGTTTGGTCAAGCTGGAGTCCCGGATATATGAACGGCATCCTGATTAACGGGGTAAAGGTTTTTGATCAGGAAGGCCCACGCTATCAGTCCTATTTTCATCGCGTGACTTTGACGGACCTTAGCATGTTTCAATCCGGGCGTAATGTTTTGACAACAGGTAAAACACCAAAGTACAACGGCAAGATGGTACATGGGATGGAGGTAAACTGGCCGGGTATTATGGTCTTGATACAATATAATAAAAGATGAATTAACAATTTAGGCACTTTGGCACAAATTTTGGAGGTAAATACTTATGAACGATAGGCACCAAGAAAAGATTTCATTTTTAAAAATAAAAAGAACTGGACAATCTTTTTTTTTGTTCTTTTTGTCAGGTGTACTATTCACATATTGTCATAGTGTACAGGCCAGGATTCAATGGCAGCGCACGACCTTGCCCGGCCCCAACAGCGGCAACCAGCAGACAGCTTGTATCGTAGCAGACCTTGATAAGGACGGTATTGACGACTTTGTTGTGACCGAACGCACTAAAACACCATCTGTGGTATGGTATAAGTACAACGGAAAAAGCTGGGACATGAAGATAATCGACAATACCCAACTTAAGCCGGAAGCCGGTGGTGATGTTTGCGATATTGACCGAGACGGTGATTTGGACGTTATTTTTGGACAGGATGCCAGTGGAAACAGGATATGGTGGTGGGAAAATCCTTATCCTGTTTATTCCAGGCCATGGAAACGTCATACAATTAAAAATGCCGACGGCAATAAACATCATGATCAGACTTTTGGAGATTTCGACGGTGACGGGAAGCTGGAGTTCATCTCATGGAATCAAAGAGCCAAAAAACTTCTGCTTTACGAGATACCACCGAATCCCAAACAAACCGGGCCGTGGCCTTCTCATACTATCTATTCCTGGAGTTCAGGGCAAGAACGCGAAGGCTTTCCTTCAATTCCTATGGATATTGACCTGGATGGCAAACTGGATATTGTAGGGGGCGGCCGCTGGTTCAAACATCAAGGCGGTACCCGGTATGAGGAACATGTTATTGATGCAGAGATGGCCTTTACTCAATGCGCTGTAGGCCAGTTGATTAAGGGCGGCCGCCCGGAGGTAGTCTTTAGCCCCGGCGATATGAATGGTGACGCCAGGTTGTATCAATGGAATGGCCGGGACTGGATCGCTCAGACGCTTCGATATATCATCCATGGACATACGTGCGAGATAAGGGACATAGATGGTGATGGAAACCAGGATATATTTATCGGAGAGATGGGCAGCCCTGGTGCCGGTGACAATGCCAAAACATATATATGGTACGGCAACGGCAAGGGTGGTTTCACAGAGACGGTTGCCTCTCATGGTCAGGGCATCCACGAAGGCAAGCTGGCCGATCTGGATGGTGACGGCGATCTGGATATACTTATGAAGCCGTACAATCACAATTCTCCTCGTGTAGATGTACTGTTGAACAAAGGCGTTAAAAAGATTTCCCTGAACAAGTGGAAACGTCACTTCATCGACGCCCTGCCGCAAAGGGCAGTGTTCATATTAAGCGCTGATGTTGATTGTGATGGATACAAGGATTTGGTGGCGGGAGGCTGGTGGTGGAAAAATCCCGGAAAACTATCCGGTACATGGAAACAAAGAACCATCGGTGAGCCTCTAAAGAATATGGCTGCCGTATATGACTTCGATGGTGACGGCGACCCGGATATCCTTGGCACCGAAGGTGTGGGAGCTGATAAAAATACCACTTTCGTATGGGCGCAAAACAATGGCAAGGGTGAGTTCTCTATCCTGAAGAACATTAATTACAGCGGTGGCGGTGACTTCCTCCAGGGATGTGCTGTGGGACGACTGGTCAATGGCTTGCAGGTTGCGCTCTCATGGCATCGTGACGGAGGCGGCATCCACGCCTTGAATGTCCCTTCTGACCCTGCGAAGGCAAAATGGACCTCGACACTGCTTAGCACAACCGTAAGCAGTCCGCCACAGGGAGAAGACCTGGATTACGGCGACATCGACAGGGATGGGGACCTGGATCTCCTGCTGGGTGATGTGTGGCTGCGCAACGATGGCAGCAAATGGACAACGTTCCGCATGGGAAGGATTACCGAAGGTGAACCCGACCGATCGGACCTGGCGGATGTTAACGGAGACGGCCGCCTGGATGCCGTGGTTTCTTTGGAGAATGGCACTGATATATGGTGGTTTGAAGCTCCGGAGAATGCTGCAGATACATGGGAACGCCATAAGATAGATGTGATTGATGGTCAGGGTTTCAGTATGGACACTGCCGATTTCGATGGAGATGGAGACCCGGATGTGGTGATCGGCGAACATCGTGGCGAACAGGAAAATCGCGTGGTACTATTTGAGAACATAAGAGCAGGAAGCAGATGGAAACAACACGTTATTGATAAAGACTCAAAGAACACTATTGACCATCATGATGGAACTCAGGCCGTGGATCTCGATGGCGATGGTGATTTGGATATCATCTCCATCGGGTGGTACAATCCGAAAGTTTGGATATTCGAGAATCTGTGATTTCAGTGAAGTACAGAATTATATCGTAAAAGGTGCCTTTGTTCATAAGAAAGCCGTCGTTGTCATCTGTATATATGAGACATCCAGTTGTGAGGCTGCGATGGTTTATCAGGTGTCTCACTATAGTCGCCTGTTTCTTAGCCGCACTTAGTCCCGACATTAAAACAGCGATTTGTTTCTTTGCCTGGATTGTAAAGGAAAAAAATAATTGTTAAGCTTTGAGCGGGAAAATATCAAGTTATGATCTTAAAATAGGATGGAAGAATATGAAAAGTATAAGCAGACGAGATTTTATGAAAGGCTTGGCTGTTGCTGCATCGACATCAGCGATTCCGGCCTTTGCGAAAAAGGCCAGGCCCAACGTTATTATTCTTTTTATAGACGACCTGGCATACGGCGAACTGGGGGCCTTCGGCTGTCCGGACATTCCTACGCCTCACATGGATTCGCTGGCGACCAATGGCGTTAAATGTACGAATTCCTATATCACCAATCCTCCGTGCAGCCCGTCTCGATGCTGCCTGATGACCGGCATGTATGCCCAGAAGTTCGGAAAGTACGGCATGGCACGCGGCCTGCCAATACCCAGTGACCACCCCACTATGGCCGAGTTCATGCGAGACGCAGGTTATGTTACGGGCATGATAGGGAAATGGGATATCGGTTCGAAGAAGCAGGGCCCGCTCGATCGCGGTTTCGATCAGGTCTCCTGCAAACCGCCGACCGTGAAAGGAAAACGCTATATCTACAAGAAGCGGGATGGCTCGGAGGGATTTTTGACGGACCTTGACGGCGAATATTTGGTTGAGTTTACAGAGAAAAATAAAGATAAGCCGTTCTTTCTATACTATTCTCCTTATGCGATTCACGAACCCAACTCGGAGTCGCCCGAGCGCTACCGCCGGCGTTCGACAGCCACCGGAAAAAGGCGTGCCTTGGCCGGTAACCTGATTGCCGTAGATGTTGCGATTGGAAGGCTCCTGTATACGCTTCGAAAACATAACCTCCAAAACAATACATTGATATTTCTGACCGGTGACAATGGGGGCAGCCTGGGGAGTAACTGCCGCTCCGATCCATATCGGGGGGGAAAAGGGACGGGAACACAATATGAGGGATGGGTCCACACACCCACAATCATCTCGTGGCCCGGCCGGATCCCGAACGGAAGGACCTATGATGGTCTGATATGCACGATGGATTTTTATGCGACGGCTGCTGCTGTGGCTGACAGGCCTTTACCGAAACTGTGTGACGGTAAGAATTTATTGCCTTATCTGCGAGGTGAAAAAACAGGGGACGCACATGAAGAGCTTTACTGGTGCAATGACGACCCGAAGGATGCGCCGCGCCGCCACCTCAAGGCTGTACGCTGGAAACAATGGCGACTGGTCAAATATGATGACGGCTGGCGACTCTTTGATCTCAAAACCGATCCCAGAGAAGAGCGGGATATGGCAAAAAAACATCCCGATGTAGTAAGCGATATGCGAAAACGTTACAATGCATGGGTAGCTACGCTTCCACCTGTAATTCCGATGGAAAAAGGAGAAGGCCAGGGTGGTGGACGTATTCCGCAGGGCTATGGATGGGCCACCACGGCTGACAGGGAATCTTTTCTTTGAGCCAGGCTGGATGAGTTTTAGAGGCTGCTGTTTAAGATCTCATGGGGATGTAGAGAACACGTTAAACCTTGTTGCAAGGGTAGGCTGGAACGTTTCACTCGTGGATGGGACGTGCAAGAAGTAACAGAGCACCGCGAACCGTCTTCTACAGAGCGACAGGATCACAAAGATTCTTCTGGTCCTTGGCCGTGCGTCCACAAATTTGGCACCTATATTGCGCGTCCTGTACCATCGCTCTAAAGGCATCCTTATTCGTTTCGTAAAAACCATCACATATTAAAAAACATAGATGCTCATTGTGTACATCACTTGCGCAGCTTTCATTATTTTCCATTTTTTCTTCTGCCATTGTAACGAATTCCTTAATTCTTGTTCCAGTGGACTCATATTGACATATTCTTTATCTAAAATAACAGGTACTCCGACGGTGTTCAACATTATATAACCGGTCCAAGAAGTAAATGTTTGGGCAAAAATACTATATTATTGATATATTTATGTTTCACCGCTTGCTTAATCAGGTATTAGTGAAAAATTTTTAATTGCCAATTCAGAGCAGAACAAAAAAAGAACTTTTAATACAGGAACTTTGCCTCAACAACAATCTGTTTACCTACCAAAAGAAACAGTAACGAACCGTAACTGCTCACCAAGTATCAATCTTTCATTCAGCAACTTAATTTATTGTAGATAAAGATTGAAATGTGACTACGTATTTGTTGGATATTCGCAACGTACTACATATATGTAGTACATAAGCTAATAGAAAGCTCACATACTTCTTGCATAACTTATAGCTATATAGATATATATGGCTGTTTGACGAGTAAATAGATTCTTGGCACAGATATTGCTTTGAAGTACTTCATTGATAAAGTAGTTTTTTCAAAGGACTGTGAAATCTTTGGATTGAAAAAAGAACTTGAGGTTAAATATATAAAATGTGGATATCAAACGAAACAACAAAAAAAGCTAAAAGTATTATCTGGATGAGCCTGATTGGACTGTTAGTTTTAAATGTAACAGCTTCTAACTTACTCGCCAATGAAAACGGTATTGATATTACTCAATTGAAAATGGGTCTGGATACTGTATGGGTATTGATAGGAGCTTTTTTAGTGTTCTTTATGCAGGCCGGATTTGGGATGGTTGAAGCTGGTTTTATAAGAGCGAAAAACACCTGCAATATACTGACAAAGAACTTCCTTGATTTCTGTATGGCATCATTAGGCTTTTTCCTTATAGGTTATGGCTTGATGTTTGGAGATGGTAACAGTTTTTGTGGTATGAAAGGCTGGTGCCTCTTTGGCCTTGAATCAACTACAAATGGTATCCCTCTTTATGCCTTCTGGCTTTTCCAGGCCGCTTTTTGCGGGGCAGCGGCGACTATTGTGGCCGGTGGAATGGCTGAGAGGATGAAATTTCCCGCTTACTTAATTTACTCATTTATTATCTCTGCTTTGATATATCCAATAGTAGGGCACTGGATTTGGGGCGGTGGATGGCTCGGCAAAATGGGTTTTGCCGACTTCGCCGGTTCAACAGTTGTACATACAGTAGGTGGTTGTGCTGCCCTTATCGGGACATCTGTTTTGAAACCGAGAGAGGGTAAATACGGAATTGATGGCAGGCCAAATGTTTTGGCAGGCCATAATATCCCGTTGGCATCTTTAGGTGTTTTTATTCTTTGGTTTGGCTGGTTTGGATTTAATGCCGGTTCGACACTCGGGGTAACGGACGGTTCGGTTATTGCTCGAGTAGCTATCAACACAAATCTGGCGGCTGCATTAGGCGGAATTGCCGCAATGGCTACGGTCTGGAAAAGGTTTGGTAAACCGGATTTATCTATGGCAATGAATGGTGCTTTAGCCGGACTGGTGGCTATAACAGCGCCATGTGCATTCGTGGAGCCCTGGGCGGCGTTGGTAATAGGTACAATTGCCGGATATTTTGTCGTAAGAGGAGTTGAGCTTCTTGATAAACTTCATATTGACGATCCTGTTGGAGCTTTTCCCGTCCATGGCATTTGTGGGATATTTGGTACACTGTGCGTTGGAATCTTTGGCAAAAGTGAATTAGGCTTAGCAAATAATGGCTTTATTTATGGCGGCAATCCAATGCAGTTAGGCATACAGATAGTTGGCAGCGTAAGTACTGTGTTTTTTGTGGTAGTTAGTATGGGTATAGTTTTCAAATTGATTGACCTGACTGTCGGCTTGAGAATAGGCCGTGAAGAAGAGCTGCGAGGCTTGGACATCGGTGAGCACGGCATGGAGGCGTATTCCGGCTTCCAGATTTTTAGTACCAGTTGAAAATGTCACTGTATAAAGGATTAAGCAGATGAAGCTTATAATAGCGTACATTCAACCTCATAAACTGCAGGATGTTAAAAATGCCCTGTACAAGGCCAAAGTGTGTAAGGTTTCTGTGACGAATGCCCTGGGCTG
>JAVVFI010000168.1:0-10948 GCA_032250555.1 Sedimentisphaerales bacterium | reverse complement strand
GAGAATTATCAACGAGAACGTTTTTGCCGCTCGTATCATCGGCTGATTCGTAATAGCCAACTTCAATATTTCCTATTCCTTTTCCAACCGCCCCACGGACACTTGCGCCATAGACATTTAAGTCGGGGAAGATTGCCTGGCTCATCGAGGCATTTTGCCCGCTGGGACTTTTCCAGTAGCCACGATAACCATACAGAGCAAATTCATAATTGCTAATATTCTTATACACCCTGGCTGCAAATTCTGAATCTCTGAACCAGCTATTCGGTTTGTCAGTATGAATTACAGCATCTTCGCCCGCCAGGCGTCCGAGATTAGAATTCCAGTATGAAAGCCGCGTACCATCTATATGGCGATCGTGGTCAAATCGAGGCGTATAGACAACATCAAGATTAGCCAAGTCGTTAAAGAAGCTTGCTTTGAGGGCATCCGAGGGAGCTTTCAAATATTCATTGTCCCGGCCTATAAAAAAAGACTGCCAATCCTTCGGGAACAGGTCGTTGATAAAGATTAAATCCCCCGTCCCCCATGTCAAAACCTGCCTTCCGACTTTCATATCCAAAAAGTCATTAGGTCTGACAAATATATTGGCTTCACGCAGGTCAAAGTCGGCCTCTTCGGTAACCAAATCCCCGAACACATCACCCTTAACTTTAAGGTCTCCCCAGTCAGGGTATGATGACAAATCGAGCTGGAGCCGATTTTCCATAATCGACATGTCTTTTTCGTATTTGTCTTTTCTGAGCCTAAATCCAGACCTCATTTCATAAAAACCGTGCATTTCTATCGGCAGCTCAGAGAAAAACGAACTACCAGATTTCTCATCCTTTTCAGCAGCTAAAACAGGCAAAGAAAAAAAACAAACAATCACAATTGCACGAACTGGATTTATCGAGTAAGGCCGATTCATCTTATTACATCCCGCGGTGGTCTTCTCAAATACCTTTCCTGAAAGATGTCCTCAAGGTCTATATCATATTTTACGTCGGTAAATTCCATTTCCGTTTTGCTGCCGGTCTTGAGGTCGGAAACGACGGATTTGACTACGGTGGGAAATTGCTGAATAGTTTCAACTTTTTGTGACTCTATCACACGATAAAGCTTATTTTCCTTGTCGTAAAACTCCATTTTCATTGGCACGTAAGTTTTACGGCTTATCGAGACATTGTAATAACTGAACTCGACCGTATCGGGCTTTTTAGGGACATTCTTCACAACAAAAAACTCATCGGTGGTTTTGATAAGCTCGTGGGTGTCCTCTTTAAGGCTCCTGCCAGAAACATCCTCGTATAAAAAATCGGAACCGACAAAACTGGTGCGTTTATCGCCGGCCGCAATTCTCCTTATCAGGTCAAGAGCAGGCAGATACAGCCACCTGTCATCATCTTTATCAGGATCGGCGTGTTTGTGCACCATATAGACCATTTTGCGAACATCCGAGGGCTTTAAGAAATAAACGAAATATTTCTGGTCCCCGCCATCTTCCATATCTTTTCTTAAGATGTTGAATTCACGCTCACGTTTTTGGTTTTGCTTGTCCGTAATTGTCATTTTGACTTTTGCCTTGCCGTCTGCACCCTGATAGTAAGCTACGATGTTGGCCTTGTTCACGATAGTCTCTACATCAGGGACTTCTTTGGAAGCATCATTTTCACCAGCGGCAACAATCGGCAGGGACAAACCAAGAATCAATACTACTGTTAATACATGTCTCATTTTACACCTCCACTTCATTTCTTAAGCCTGACTTTTAACACCAAGCTTTTTTAATATGGTAATCATCGGGCACCAGTTAGTAAAGGCCGACTGCAATAAATTCAAGCCTACAAACGCAGTAAAAAACAGCCAATATTGTGAATGATAATGCGCCATTAAAACACTCAGCAGCACAAAAAAACCTGCAATTCCTCTTAAACATCTTTCAATGGTCATAATTCACTTCCTGAAATTCATTCTTGTTCATTTTCATTATCTTTCCTGGCGGCGGTTTTACACGCTTGTCTGCGCGACATTATTCCGCAGGAAAGTACCATTATCGGTATCGCTATCAAGCTTATAACGGCCAGTTTGCCCGGAGCCAGTTTCCAGTACTGATGTAGATTTATCGCCAGCAATATAGTTATTGCTATTGAGATAATCAGACAGAAACCACAGTTGCATGTCACCGATTTCGGCTCACCTGCCTGTTTGAAGAGTAGTTTTTCCATCAGTTTTAGAATTGCCGGTAATGCCAACAGGGTAACAGCGCCGGACAGGGCCATGATAGCACATAAGAATATCCCCACTGTTTTATAAGGTATCAACGGTGCCGCCAAGAGCGGTAAGAAACCAATCGCAATTACCAGAACGTTTCTGGATATCGCCTTGGCCGGATCGCCGAACATCAGGCCAACGCTTTTCTGCCAAGAGCCGGTTTGGGTAAACTCTGCACGGGCACGTTCAAGGAAATGTATCGCAAAATCGACGGCCATGCCGAGTGTCAATGCGCTGAGCACCGCCACGGGCATATCGTAATCCTTACCAACCAGGCCGATTATGCCATAGATAACAATTATGGTTATCAAGAGAGGTACCATACATACGATACCCCACAGCGGGGAACGGAACAGTATCGCCATCATGATAAAGACTATAACGAAACTGCCCATAAACGACTGGAGCATGCCCCAGACCATCTTATTTTGCCAGACGGTATTTATATAGGTCAGTCCCGCCCAATTGTATTCGAGGGGGACTGGCGGTGAATTTTCGATGAAAAACTCATCAACTGCTTTGACAACTTTTTCCATATCCTTATTGTCACCACTGGGCAACTGCATCCAGATATTGGTATGCATATAATCCATAGTCACCATGTGCCAGAGGTCATCGGGATTGTGGCTGCTCTGGAACTGGAGCAGGCACTGTGCAACGGCATTTGATGAATCGGGGATTTTATAGTTTTCCGGCTTTCCGTCCATCAGCTCCTGGTGGACCTTCTTTACGACATCCGTCACAGAGTTGCTTTTTCCTACGAGTCCGGACTGGGCCAGATGTTCCTGTAGTTTTGAGATGTAGCGCAGGACATCGGGCTGCTTGAAGGGTTTAAGCTGCTCAGCTTCCAGCGCGAAAAAGTCAACAAGCTCATACCAGAGGTCATAATCCTTGTCCTTGGCAGTATCGAGTTTGTTATTAGCCAACTCGCTTAATTTTTTTAGTAAATCTTCTTTGCTCTCGGCGTCCGATGCGGATTGAGAAATATTCTTTTCCAATTCAGCAGCTAATGCAGGGGCAGTTGGCAGTTCCTCTTTTAAGGCGGACAGCTTTTCCGAAAGGCGCTTTTTAAGGCCATCGACATATTGTGTCGAAACGGTTTTATCTTCAGCGGGGTCGAGTACCAGATAGGCCATATAGGTCCCGCCAAAATGTTTATTTAATTCTATATCCGCCAGCCGGATTGGATGGCTTTTGGAAAACCATTTAACAGGATTGTCATTTATCTGGATTCTTGTAATACCGTACAGGGCTACGGCCGTAATTATCAGGATAATGACGAGAATTGGCTTTGCTTTCGTATAGGTAAAGCTTCCTGTCGCACTTAACAATTTGCCGAGCCGGCTTTGTTGCTCGGCGTGCGTTGTGGCCGAGCCGAAGTTCTCAAGTGAGCTTTCTTTTATCATCATCACATAGGCGGGAACAAAAGTAATCGTGCATACCCATGCAATCATTATGCCGATAGCAACAAAAATGCCGAAGACCTGTACCGGCGGAATCGGTGTAAGTGCCAGTGAGGCAAAGCCGGCAGCCGAAGTCAAAGAGGTGTAGAGCATCGGCATAAACAGGTTGTTCATAACTTCCAGAATCGTGTTTTTTCTGCCCTTCTCTTTTGTATATAGGTCGAAGAATTCGGAAAGAATGTGAACCGAGTCCACTACAGCTATCGGCATCAGGAAAATCGGTATCATCGAACTCATTATGTGTACGGGATAACCAAAACCGATGAGAAGACCCATCGTAGAGATGACCGAAACCATCGCCACAATCATCGGCGAGATAACCAGGACAATTTTGCGGAAGAAAAGCAGCATAAGTATAAATATCACCACCATCGCCAGCGGCGCCGAGATGGCCATCTGGATAAACATTTCAACACCAAATGTGTCTTCGGCCACCGGAAGGCCTGTGATGTGATATTCCTCGTCACCTTCAAATTCAGCGATTTTTTCTTGCAGTTTGGAATAAATCCGATAGCTCAAATCCTTGCTGGTTAAGGGGAGATACAGACAGACAGCCTTGCCATCTTCTGAAATAAGAGTGCCTTTTAGTAAAGGATTGGACATTGCTTTATCTCTTATTTCCCGCGCTTCGGCGTCAGTAGCGGGCGGCTTGTTCATCAACCACTCGAATGTAACCACACCTGGGCCGCCCTGGCCGATATGGTCAACCGTCGAAGGTGCGAGCAAATCAACTTCAATCACTCCTATTTGCTCATTGGGATCTTCTTCAGAGGGCCAGCGAAGTGTTTTTGAAAATTCGGTCAGCTCATAAACCTTCGCTAAGGAAGATGGATTAAAAACACCGTTCGGGTCTTTATTATTGACGATGCCTACAACAACAATGTCACTCAAAGCAAACTGCTTTTTGGTTTGGTTGTGAAACAGCCTCACAGGTTCATCCGGCGAGAGCATATTCTCCGGGTCGGTATCGACCTTTATCAAGGGAATGAATGCTCCGAGTACGAGAGTGAACATCACCATTATTATGGTGATTCTTTTATAGTGCTCTGTTGAGTAATTTGCGATTTTCTGCTTAAATTCCATTTCTTCGACCTCTGTAACATATATCAGTAACGATTATTTCTTTATCCTATATTAAACAAAATTCTTCTCTAAGCTGCCGGGCGGTTGGTGTATCCAACATATCCTTATTCTCATAAGAGCTGTAAGTAATAAATCCACCGGAAATGTTTCTTGCGACAAACTCATTTTGCATCAAGATTCTAACTGCAATATAGCTTCGGATTCCGACACCACAATGTACATTGATGACTTTATCTCTGGGTAATAATTCAAAGCTGTTACGAAGTTCATCAACCGGAATATTTATCGCTCTGGGAACACTATTTCTATCAAACTCTTTTTTCGTACGAACATCAAGTATAAAATCATCGTTACCAAGCTCATTCCAGTGGACAACTTTAACAGTGCCATCAAGGATATTCGAAGCGGCGAAACCGGCCATATTCACCGCATCTTTACCGCTGCCGTATGGCGGGGCATAGGCAAGATCCAGTTCCTGCAGATCAAATACCGTCATACCGGCCCTGATTGCAACAGCGAATATATCAATTCTCCTGTCCACCCCATCAGAACCAACGATTTGGACGCCAAGTATTTTACCTTCCGGTCTTGAAAAAAGCATTTTGATATGCATCAGTTTTGCACCGGGATAATAACCTACATGGTTCGTAGGGTGTATATATAGCTTTTCATAGTCAATATTAGTCTTTTTCAAGGCCTTTTCACTGGCGCCGGTCATAGCTACGGTATAATCGAACAGCTTTAATATGGAAGTGCTCAGGGTGCTGTTGTAACTGCGATTTTTTCCACAGATATTATCTGCTGCCATTCTGCCCTGTTTGTTCGCAGGCCCGGCCAGAGGAATCAGGGTCGAATTGCCAAGAACCAAATCCTTTACTTCAATCGCATCACCAATTGCGTAAATATCAGGGTCACTCGTCTGCAGATACTCATTGACTTTTATGCCAAGGTGAGATCCGATTTCCAAACCTGCCTCTTTGGCCAGTTTTACTTCAGGTTTAACACCTATCGCAAGGACGGCAAAATCACAGCATAATTCCATTCCGGATTTCAATCCAATGAGCAGTTTAGAATTCGTCTGCCTGAAATTACTGACTGCATCACTGAGCCATAAAGCAATATTGTTTTCATGGAGATATTGATGCAGCAGATTCGCCATTTCCCTGTCTAATAAAGGCATAACCTGGTCCGTCATCTCAACAATCGCCACGAGTATGCCTCGGCTGCGAAGATTCTCCGCCATTTCCAGGCCTATATAACCTGCACCAACTACCACTGCACGCTTTGGTTTTTCTCTTTTGATAAACTCTTCTATCCGGTCCATATCCGTGACATTTCGCAAAGTAAATATACTCTCAGAATCAATACCCTCTATGGCAGGCCTCGCAGGTTCGGCGCCGGGAGATAAAATCAATTTGTCGTAATTTTCAAAATAACTATTTCCGGAGTTGAGGTCTTTAACTTCAACTTGCTTTTTACCACGGTCTATTTTTAAGACCTCATTGTTTATCCTGACGTCAACGTTAAATCTTTTGTCGAATTGCTCCGGTGTCATCAACAGAAGACCGTTCCGTTCCTTTATAGTCTGGCCGATATAGTAAGGTAAGCCGCAATTGGCGAAAGAAACGAAAGGGCCCCTCTCGAACATAATTATCTCGGCTTTCTCATCAAGGCGTCTTAACCTTGCCGCAACGGAAGCCCCGCCGGCGACACCGCCAATAATCAAAATCTTTTTCGACATTAAAAATATTCCTTAAAAGTAAATTAGTTATTTTTCAAATTTTCCCTGTGGAGGCTTTGGGCGTTTTCCACACTCAAATGATATTGCATCTGCAGGACAAGCCTCTATACAGGTTCCGCAGGAAAAGCAATCCGGTACAATCCTGTCTTGTTTGAGAATCGCATCCATCACGGTCGATGGACATGCCTTCAAACAGGCTTCACATGCGACACATTTATCATAATCTACTTTAACTTTAAAGATACTAATCTTTTCTGCCAGCCAGCCGACCAAGCCAAATGGGCAGAAAAAATGACACCACGGCCTATACACAAAAAGACTCAGCACCAGAACTAAACCGATAAACAGCCCCCCGGCTATTCCTATAACATGCGGCTTAAAAATCTTAAATGGATCAATCACTTCGACGATGTCAGTAGCCCAGACAAATGCCGCAAGTATCAAAAGCAAAAAGAACGATATACGAATTGAGTTCGATATTATAAAAGGGATTTTAATCTGATGAAATAACCCATTCCTGTCTTTAGAGTCTCTGTTAAGTCTGAAAATCAAATCCTGCAGCGTCCCAATCTGGCAGCCCCATGAGCAAACGAATTTGTTGGCCAAAACCACCATCAAAAGAAATACTCCAAAAGCGATAAGCCGGGGCGGGAAAATTACTCCTTTGGATCCTAAAAGAACAATGGCATCTTTCACGGTTCCCATCGGACTTGGATCACTGCCCAGGATTATTCCAAATACACCAATTGCGGCCATATATATCCATTTGCGATTCCGTGCAGTAATTTTCCCTTTTCTTAATAAGTTAAAAACTGCAAGAAGAAAAATAATCCATAAGGCTCCTTTGATAAGGATTTTAATCCAGTTTTTTGAGCCATGCTCAGCCTGAATGGCCAGGGCTTTATTAATCTTTTTGCTGAGAAACTCCTGACTCATCCCGAAATCGGCAATATGTTTTGTAAGGTCATTTTTAGATTCAAGATTGAAAATATTCTTCAGAACTCTGCGGTCAAGGCCGTATTGTTTACCAAAGTCTGCAACTGTCATATCTTCATTTACAGTTATATCTATACTGTCCGGTTGCTTTTCCGGCTTGCCTGCCCACAAACGGCTTGAAACATAAGAGGTGGAAATAACGATTAATAAAATAACTATTATGGAAATTGCCGTACGCCTCATGCTAATCTGCCTTTTAACCTTTCTTTTGTTCGCAATTGTCATTGATGCAATGCAGCAGCTTTATTACATTCTTATTTTCTATCCGATAATAGACTCTTGCACCATCACGCCTGTGGCTTAAAACACCTTTATCTTTCATCATGTTAAGCTGCTGACTGGTTATTGCCTGTTTTCCATCAAGAGCCTCGACAATGTCACCGACACACATTTCTCCGCCCTCGAGAAGCTCGACTATCTGAAGTCTAACCGGGTGTGCTACGGCCTTTAACACTTCTGCAACATGTTCTGCTGTCTTTTCATTCATTTCAAAATCCCACAATATGTTATACAATTTTATTACTATATAGTAATATATCAATATTTCTAATAAAAGTTCACAATAAAATAATATTTTTTCAAACAACACCATTTACCCATGGTTGACAACATCTAACACTTTTTTATTAAGTGACTTATCGAAATATGGATCACTATCACAAATTAATAACGCCGATAAACTCGAGCTTATCTTATAAAAAAAGTTTTATCGCAACTCTGAGGAAGTCGCCGGCTGTCCGTAACCTCACCCCTTCAGTAGCAACGGTTCTAATATAATTCTTAAGATTATTTACAGAAAGAAGTTATAGTTTTGAAGTTTGTACGTTATTGGTTAGGAGCAGCTACTGCCCAATTCCCGAATGTCTTTAAGGACTGATAATATCGTAGCTCCTATAAATAAAAACAGGCATGTTAAAATTTTTTATACTTGACAACAAAAAAAACCAAGGTTAAATTAGGACAAAAAGGTAATTGAGGGGGCTTAGATCAAATGGATTTGGTTAAAGAAGAGGAATGGATAAAATGAAGGATTTGTTTACCACCGGCGAAGCCGCGGAAATTTGCAAAGTAAGTCAACAAACAATCATTCGCTGCTTCGATGCCGGTCGATTGGAAGGATTCCGTGTCCCCGGCTCAAGATTCCGAAGGATTCCACGCAAGAACCTTGTCAGATTCATGCAGGACAACAACATCCCCCTCGATACCATCGAGTCCGGCAAAAGAAAAATTCTTATCGTGGATGATGATGCCGAAATCGTAGAGCTTTTAGAGGATGTCCTTGAGCGTGACGGCAGGTTCGATGTAAAGACTGCGTCAAGCGGCTACGAGGCAGGGATGACGACCGAGAAGTTCCGGCCGGAATTGATACTGCTTGATTATATGTTGCCCGATGTCAATGGGAACGTAGTCTGTCAAACCATAAGAAGGAATCCCGAGTTCGAGAACATTAAAATCATTATTATAAGCGGCGTTGTTAAACAGGATGAAATCGCCCAGCTCCTAAAATCAGGCGCTGAAGATTTCATAAGAAAACCGTTTAACATCACTGAGCTTACCGACAAAATCAGTGCTGTTCTCCAGATGAAATAACAATACGGTGCAATTGATAGGGCGGTGTAAAACCTCAGTAGTAAATTAAAAGTAAGGGCGATTGTCAGCTCGTTATGGTATCTGATGTGTAAAGTTAAAATTAACAAACAGAGACGACTATATGCCGGACGAAACTACTAACACAAGAATCGCCCTTGAGACAGAGCTTACCGTCAGCCGGCTCGATTCTCTATCAACCCTGCCGTGCATTGCAGCGAAATTTTTCCCCAGGCTCCTTCAAGACCGGTTTTCTCCGTCGTCTTTAGCTGATATTATCGAATCAGATCCGGCGCTGGCCGCACGTATCCTTTCTCTGATTGAGCAGCGAGGGGCAGGACTGCCGGATGGGAGATTCTCTCTTCGCCATGGGCTTGACAAACTTCCTGCGCATGATGTTCGTGATGTTATTTTATCGATTAAGGTTTCACAGGCCTTTGACCTTGACGACGGAATTGACAAGGACAGAGCCGCAACTAAAAAAGATCTTTTACTTCACAGTCTTGCGGTTGCATGTTGCGCTAAGGATATCGCCAAAACGGCAACACCTCAAATGGACTCCGAACTGGCATACATGGCCGGACTTCTTCATGATATCGGAAAACTCGCGCTTGAAGAAACGATGCCGAAAAGTTTTGCCGGCATGATTGAGGAAGCGAAATCAACAAAGAGAAGCCTGTGTGCCATCGAGCAAAAGCACCTCGGCACCGACCATACAATCATAGGTAAACGTCTGGGGCAGCAATGGCGACTACCGAACCTGATTGTTCTTGCCATCTGGCTGCATCACAGCCAGACCGTAACAATCGGCGAGGACATGCCTGAGGCAAGAATAGCAGCGGTCGTTCAGTTGGCAGATTCTATTGCTCGGAGAGCCGGCATCGGGATGGCCGGCAGTTTCGATTCACCAGAACCGATAGAGAACATATCAAAGTGGCTTGCAATAAGCTCTGAGCAGTTGCAGCAAATCAGCAGCAAACTTCCTGAAACTATCAGACAAAAGAGCAATATTCTGGGCCTGTATCTACCGAAGGCCGGAGCTAATTATTGCAAGATTGTGCACGGAGCGGCCGCTCAATTAGCCCATCAACATACAGAATTATCCAGCCAAAATCAACGGCTGCAAAGCGATTCTATCCATTTGGATTTTATAACGGATTTCTTTGCCGGTATTAATTCTACGAGCACAGCGATTGATATAGCAGAAAACTTTGCAACCCGCTGGCAGAAATTTTATCAAACAGGTATGGTTTGTTTGTATTTTGCACCTCGGCACCACTCACAAACTCTTGAGGCCGTAGTTGTAGAAGAACTTTCGCATAGCAGGATTGTTTGCTTAAACGCTCCGGCTGAAACATCTGTCATACCAAAAACAATCGCAAACAACTTTGCGATTCTGGATGCTTATGATTATATCGACTGGCTGTTCGAGCAATTAGATGTTGAATTCGATACGAATCGAACGAAACTTATGCCGATACTTTCAGGCGGTAAAGCAATAGGAGTAATCGCTTTCGAGCTTAATTATCCGGGCGATGCGGAGCTGTTTGAGGAAAAGTTCAGGACTTCGGCCTCGATTGGAGGTAGTGTTTTAGGTATGGCCCTGGCGCAGCAGAAACAGCAGCGTTTTGCCGAGCGATTTGCGAAGCTTATTTCAAAACCTATGGACATCCAAACTCATACTACTCCTGCAGAAAATTCCTTGAATGCTTTAGCGGAGATGGCGGCTGGCGCGGCGCACGAATTAAATAATCCCTTAGCGGTGATATCAGGCAGAGCGCAATTGCTCGCTGAAGTCGAGACTGACCAGGAAAAGAAAAGAATC
>JAVVFI010000167.1:0-10958 GCA_032250555.1 Sedimentisphaerales bacterium | reverse complement strand
GGGCTCGCCTTCGTCAATATCATTGTAGCTTTCCATATCATCAATGATAAGGAAGTTGGCCGTGGTGAAGCTCCAGAGGGGGCCTGTCCACGGGCTGTCGGCGCTGGCGTTATTGGCCTCATCTATACGCCAGTAGTAAGTGGTGTTCCATTCGAGCTGGCCGGGGGCATAGCTTTCGGAGCCAAGGTTTCCGCTCGCTTTAAGTTCCAGGGAGGCTTCACCTGCGCCGAAATAGACCTGATGTGAATCAGCATAGACTCCTCGCGCCCATGTAAGGGTCGGTGTCTGCGTTATATCAACGGCATTATTAGCAGGGGATGGACTGCCCACCGCGCCTACTGTGGTAAAGCTCCAGACATTGCCTTTGTGTGTTTCTACAATATCGAACTCATCGACACGCCAGTAGTAAGTCTTGGCCATTCGCAGCGGGCCGGGAGTATAAGAGGCGGCGGCCAGAGACTGTCCACCTGATGCATTGTCAACTTCATCAAAACTTTCACCGAAATACACAGTATGCAATTTAGAACCGTAGCCCGGTGTCCAGGTAAGCTGGGCATCCAGAGCTACAGACTCAGAACCATCAGCAGGGACCGGCTCGTAGGCGGTTTTAGGGGCAATTGAAAAACTCCAGATAGTACCTTTCCACGGGCTATTCGGGTTGGCATCGTTGACCTCGTCAATGCGCCAGTAGTAGGTTGTGCCGGGCTGCAGGCCTTCGGGGATGGGGAAGCCGGGAAAGCCAACGACCTGAAAAGTGCTGCTCGTGCTGCCGGCGAATGTCCCTTCGGCGCCGTTGTTGACATCTTCGAAATCTGTGCCGATGTACAAATCGTGGGAGACGGCAAAATCACCGGGTCTCCAGCTCATGTTTATCCAGGTATCTTCGATAAGCTCACCTTCGGCGGGTGTCGGGCCGGTAGCAATCGGTAAACTTTGACGGCCGCTTGGTCCATATACGATGAAATCGTCGAAGTCCATCAAGCCGCTGTAGGCCTGAATTCCAACCCTGCCGGTAGTCCACTGAGCATGCTGAACATCAAACATTTCAACATCATTCACATAGCCGGCAAGACCTGTTTTTGTGACAACCAACTTAATGTTATGCCATGTTCCCACTTCCAATGTGTTATCTGTCTGAGCCAGCATTACGGCTGAACCGGCGTTATACATATACGGCCGGGATTCGGTATTTGTCCAGCCGTTTACTATCCATCTGTACATGTGAGTACTCGGCCCGTTGCGGTCGGCCCAGACAGCCGGTACCGGATCCTGGACTCTGAAGAGCACATTAACGGGAGCATCTCCTTCGGTAAGCGGCATTACATTGAATTCAATAGTGTATTCTTCCCATTCATTGCTCCACTGGTCGGCGGCGACCATTGATGCCTGCCACGGATCAGCGGCGGCGAGCTGGTGATATACACCATCGGCAACCTGCCAGTCCCCTGTGATTACTTCCCATTTGCTCTGAGATTCGGCAGGATTCTGGAAGTCGTCATAGAAATAAGTCTGTGCGCCGACAGGCGTGGAAAACAGCGGGACAAGGATTATGGTTATAATCGTTCCGAGTGACATGAATGTTTTAGTAATCATTTTTTTCTCCTTTATAAGCAATGGGAAAATTTAAGCAGGAACAAGACATAGCTTTCTTTGTCGATGCGATACTCGGTCCTCCTCATCTAAGATACTTTGATAACAGCAAGTACAGGGGCAGGAACAAGCCCGCTGTACAACTGAGAAAAAGCCAACTGCAACAAGCGTCTTTATACCATTTTTACTGTTGCGCGTCAAGGATAATGTCTCAGGGAGTATACTCCCTGAAGCCACACACTTTCCTCAAATACTTCATATAAAGAAGTTGTTTAATTCTGCGGATCGGATTATGCTTCTTCGACCACTTTATAGCCGAGAGCGTCGGCGAGGGCGAAGACCGGCTCTTTGAGGTCGCCATAATATGTTACACGGTGCCAGCCCCATTGATCCCACATAGTGAAGAGTTTTTCTATATCACCGACCGGCTCGGCGGCGAGTTTTGTTCGGCAGGCCCGGTCGTCGGGGTCATTCTCTACCGCTTTGCCCTGATGGAAGAGGACTTCCTTTCGTTCTTGTGAGAATTCGACGGTAGTTGTCATATAACCCAGCGGCAGGATCGAACGGACGGATGCTCCCTGCCGGTCTTCGGAGTGTGTCATAATCTGGAATGGATTCGCCTGGCCCTTCGGACCGAAGGCCCTGTTCGATGCCACACAATGGGCGTAGATAATCTGCCGCTTGGAGGAGTCAATAACGGGGTCGGAAATATAACCCGGACGCCCCTGTGTTAAGGCCGTCATTGCCACCATCGTTGAAGTGGACCTTAAGTCGCATTCGCAGGCCCCAACCAAACCCTCGTTGTTTAGTTCGTGGAAGCCAAGGCATGGGTATGCATGGATATGCCCACCATAAAAACCGCCAAGGCAGTTGATTGATATTGCGTTTGCCCGATGCTTCTTCAAAACATCCTTCATACCCAAATACATGGCTGCTGAAGTCTGGAGGGTGTCACGCTTGACACGAGTAACCTGCAAGGCGGTCTTTTCCCAACGGTCAACAATTGCTCTTGCTTGATTTTTGTCGGCGGCCTTCCAGGCATCATTGACTTCCGCGAATGATACTTTTTCGACCGGAATTCCCATGATAGATTCGGCCGGCCCGGATTTCTGATTGCGAACTTCAAGGATTTTAGACTCCTTCATCTGACGAAGACACTCTCTCGGTGAGATGGTTCTGAGGTTATCCGGTGTACATGACATGCTTGCGGCTGCGGGAGTTCGCGATGTTCTCACCCGCTTAGTCGCTGCTACGAAGTCGGAAGTAGTGCCGCCTTTTTTGACCAATTCAAAGCACTTAACCGCTTCAACCAAATCATCAATTTGTGAGGATGCTACAAAGCCTACATTCGGTGCGTTGTTTCTCAGGAAAGCCGCGGTGTAAACAAGGAAACCGCCACTACCGCCATATTGGAAATCAGCGTAGAGTACAGGCTTGCCGGAAGCTGCTATTGTCTGTACCACCCGGTTCCAACAGTTCATCTGGTAAACAAGATAGCCGTCAATAGCGGCGGATTTGTCCAGTTCAAGGATTTTCTGGGCCTGTTCCGGGCCGTTTGCTATCGAGGAGATAAAATCGAAGCTTTTGCATTGTTCGGCTAAATCCGCATCAATGCGTTTCATCACCGGGCGGAAATCGAATCCCACATTCGGCCAGTCCGGGCCAGGCTGCTTTGGTGCGTGCAGAGAATAGATAATACGAATGCGCATCTTGCTGTTATTTTGAGCCGCATTCAGCCGTTCGGTTTTTGAAAGGAGCCCTACCGCTCCAGTACAGGCGGCACATCCGGCAGCCAGAAATTGTCGACGACTTACGCCGCAGCAAGCACATCCGGAAATTGATTTACGCGTCTTCATAATTGACCTCCCGATTAGATTAAAGTCCTGTTGATTCGCCGGGTAAATTTACTTAACGCATTGTGGCGAACTTTTCACTCTATCGTAATTGTAGTCAATTAAATACACTTGTCAATATTTCCTCATAAGCATAATTATTCCAAATATTGTGCACAATTATCGATTAATGAAGAATTGAAAGAACTTGAATGTTTTTTTGCCTGCCGACTGTTATAGAAACTCTAATGTTGAATTATGCTGGCGTTGCTTATAGAATACGAGCGATGACAAGAGAAAACATTGACAGGAGATATTCTATGAAAATTACATCGCGCCGATATTTTCTAAAAACAGCCGCTATGACAGGTATCGCCACAACCATTTCGGGTTGTGTATCCGCTTCACACAAAAGCTATGCTGGAAAGCCTAATATAATCTATATTCTTGCTGATGATCTTGGCTATGGTGACCTGGGGTGTTTTGGGCAGAAAGTAATCCGCACACCTAATCTCGACCGCATGGCACGCGAAGGCATGCGTTTTACCCAGCACTATTCCGGAAGTACCGTGTGCGCCCCAAGCCGCTCCTGTCTTATGACCGGCCTGCATACCGGACATACACCCGTTCGCGGCAACAAGGAATATTACCCGGAAGGCCAGCATCCTTTGCCTGTTACAACCGTGACGGTAGCCGAAGTATTGAAGAGGTCAGGTTATGCCACGGGGGCATTCGGCAAATGGGGATTGGGATACCCGGGCTCAGAAGGCGATCCGATTAATCAGGGCTTCGATGAGTTTTTCGGATACAATTGCCAGCGGTTTGCTCATAACTACTACCCTTACTTCTTACGGCACAACGACAAGAAAGTAATGCTATCCGGTAACGAAGGGAAGAAAACGGAACAGTATGCACCTGATCTGATTCAGGAACAAACTCTGAAGTTTATTGAGGTGAATAAAGATAAGCCGTTTTTCATGTATGTACCTAATGTGATTCCACACGCGGAACTGCTGGTTCCCGAGGATGACATTGTTAGAAGTTATCGTGGTAAATTTCCTGAAAAACCCTACGAAGGTACCGATGACGGGCCTAATTATAAGATAGGAGGATACGGTTCTGTCAAAACGCCGCGTGCCAATTTCGCGGCTATGATTACAAGGCTGGATAAACAGGTAGGTGAGATACTCGATAAACTCCGTGAGACCGGATTGGATAAGAAAACACTTGTGATTTTCACCAGCGATAACGGACCTCATGCCGAAGGTGGGGCGAATCCCGCTTACTTTGACAGCAGCGGGGGACTTCGCGGCCAGAAACGTGACCTTTACGAAGGCGGAATAAGAGTACCCATGATAGCATGGTGGCCCGGTAAAGTAACCGCCGGATCTAATTCTAATCATATCTCCGCTTTCTGGGATGTACTGCCTACTTTTGCCGAACTTGCCGGAGCCGATGTGCCCGGAGATATCGACGGCATATCTTTCCTGCCGACTCTTCTGGGTAAGAAACATAAACAAAAAGAGCATGAATATCTTTATTGGGAATTTCATGAGCGCGGGGGAAAACAAGCTGTGCGCAAAGGTAGCTGGAAGGCGATTCGTCTTGAGGTCAAGAAAGACCCAAACGGTCCCCTGGAGCTCTATGATTTAAGTAAGGACCCTCAGGAGAAGAATAATATTGCTTCGAATCACCCTGATATCGTTCGCCAGATGGAACAAATTATGAAAAAGGCTCATACAAATTCCGACGTTTTCCTGTTCGGCCAGTCACAATACCGAGGATAGAAAGCAGTAAAAGTTTTTCTAATGAATTATTTATATGGAGGTGTACTATGCGTATTCAAAATAATACCAAACGGATATCCCTTATAGTTTGTATGCTGCTTTTATTGTCCGGGGCCATACAGGCGCGGGAGTATCATGTTTCGGTCAGAGGCGATGATACAGACAAAGGGACGATTCAAGCTCCTTTTAAGACAATATCCAAGGCCGCAGAGGCTGCACGGCCCGGTGACTTCATAACAGTGCATGAGGGGACCTATCGTGAACGGATTAATCCGCCGCGAGGCGGCGAGTCTGATAAGAAACGTATCGTTTATCAGGCCATACCCGGTGAGAAAGTCATTATCAAAGGCTCTGAGGTCATCAAGGGCTGGCAAAAGGTACAAAATGATACATGGAAGGTTACTATTTCCAATAGCTTTTTCGGGGATTTCAATCCATACAGTGACTTGATTAACGGCGACTGGTTCAATCCCAAGGGACGAGAACACCATACGGGTGCGGTTTATCTGAATGGTCACTGGCTCACCGAAGCAGCTAATATTGATGATGCGCTGAAACCTATAGGTAACACGCCGTTGTGGTTCGGGCAGGTGGGCCAGGCGAATACTACAATCTGGGCGCAGTTCGAGGGCGTCAATCCCAACAAAGGTCAGGTCGAGATAAACGTTCGTCAGGCGGTGTTCTACCCCGAGAAGACGGGCGTTAATTTCATCACCGTGCGCGGCTTTACAATAATGCACGCGGCAACACCCTGGGCTCCACCTACTGCTGAGCAGATTGGTTTGATCGGCACTAACTGGAGCAAGGGATGGGTCATCGAGAACAACGATATCCGCTATTCGACATGCGTGGGAATCACGCTGGGTAAACACGGCGATCAATGGGACAACACATCGGCGAATACCGCCGAGGGCTACGTTAAAACCATCGAGCGCGCAGTGGAACAAGGCTGGTCGAAGGAAAACATAGGTCACCATGTAGTACGGAATAACCATATCTCTCATTGCGAGCAAGCGGGCATCGTCGGAAGCATGGGTGCGGTTTTCAGCACCATCACGGACAACGACATTCACGACATACATATCCGTCAACTGTTTACCGGTGCCGAGATGGCCGGCATCAAGATTCACGGAGCAATTGATACCGAAATCAGCCGGAATCATATCTACCGCACGTGCCGGGGTATCTGGCTGGACTGGATGGCACAGGGTGCTCGCGTAACCCGGAACCTCTTACACGATAACAACAGTAGTGAAGACCTTTTTGTTGAGGTTAACCACGGGCCGTTTCTAATCGACAACAATCTCTTTCTTTCCGGGCGTTCGTTGCTGGACATGTCTCAAGGCGGGGCTTACGTGCATAATTTATTCGCCGGCCGCATTACGCAACGGCCTGAACTGCGACGTGAGACTCCGTTCCACAAGGCGCACAGCGTTGAGGTGGCAGGTCTTAAGGAAATCCAGGGCGGCGATGACCGGTTCTATAACAACGTGATTATCCAGCCGAGCGGTTTGGACGGATATGACAAGGCGACACTGCCGGTACAGATTGAAGGTAATGTTAACTATAACGGCGCCAAGCCATACTTTAAGGAAACAAATTTCATTGAGAAGTCAGACTTTAATCCGGAGGTCAAGGTTGTTCAAAAAGGCGACAGTGTGTTTCTTCATATTACGCTTGATGATTCCTTGAATACTTTAGATAACCGTTTAGTGACAACATCGCTTTTAGGCCGGGCCAAGATACCGAATGCAGCCTATGAGAATCCCGATGGAACGCCCTTGAAAATCGATACTGATTATTTCGGCAAAAAGAGAAGTGATGCGCATCCTTCGGCAGGTCCTTTTGAGAACCCGGGAGAAGGGAAATTCGCATTGAAAGTGTGGTAAGGTTGATAAACGCAGGAGTGGACGCGCACACATTGCCGAAACTCACCCCGATATCTGTACGTCCAAAATCTTCCCGGGATTATCTATCCATTTATGTTTAGCATAATCATATGGAATCGCGATTAGCCGATTTGACGTGATTCGAATCACTGTCACCTCCTGCCATTCGGAATTTACCGAGGGAAGCTGCACAAAATTCACCCCTCTGTAATGCGTCACTTTTGCTTTGTGATAATGGCCGCCCAACGCCATAATCACATTAGCATCGCCAAGGGCATCTACAAAGGCGTCCCGATTGGTCATTGCATCGAAACATAAATGCGTTGCCACAACGATAGGTGTCCCTTTAGGCGTGGATACCAATTTTGCCGGTACAAGGCCAGGTGAATAATGCCGGTGCAGGTTCTTCCTGATGAAATCCATCGCTTCGGCGGTTAGGTCCTGCGCGGGATTTCCCAGGCTTTCATCGTATGCTGAAAAGGGGCACACGAAATGAATTCCGCCCTGATCGAACGTATAGCTCAGGTCACCATAACGTTTTTTGAACCACTCTTTCATAATCGGCGGGGGATGCTCGACACCAGCAGCCCCGGCCTCATCATGATTGCCTAATATCTCATAACTGGGATACATCAATCGTTTCGTAATTAAATCCTCGTAGGTCTTTTTCGCCTGATGCGTAGGCCAATCAGTAATGTCTCCACAGTTAAATACAAACGCCGGTGTATCAACAACACCACCGATATTTTTTGGGAACGCTTTGCCCGGTAAACGATTCATAGCATCGATAGCCGGCCACAACTTACTCCCGTCGCCATGAACCGGTATATGGGTATCCGACCAGCCGAAAAATGTTAATGGTTTTACCACAGCCTGTTTACTCCGGCCGTCTTTCTGTGCGCCCAGCAGCCCTGTTGGCAGTGACATTGAAGCTGCTCCTACTCCTACAAGTCTTAGCATATCTCGTCTTGAAAACCCAATACTCATTGCAGTCTCCTTTCAAAACCTTCTTATTAGCACAACAAAAGGATTGATATATGTTATAAAGTGCATTTCATAATACGAGATTATCACAAATCCTTAATATTTCAAGGAATAACACTATAAGAAGATAAAAGCCGCCGACTTCATCAGGTCCCCATGCGGAGATGCTTTTGGTTTCTTCTATGGCAATTTTATTGTATTATCTACATAATATAAGTAATGAGAAAATGGTAATTTTATGGAGGTTTGATAATGCAGAGACGTGAATTTTTAGGCAAGATTATGGGGAGTTCTTTGGCGGTTGTTACTCTTGACGGAAAATTGAAAGGTCAGGAGAGCGACTTTGAAAAAAGCGCCAGAGAATATCTTCGTTCGATTATACCCGGCCGCCAGAGAGTCGAAGATTTTATCACAGGTGAATACGGTCCCAGAGACAAACGCCCCGGCGAGATTTTTCAATATGATTCAGAGCTTGGCTGGGTGCATCATGAAGCGATAGGCAGTACCGGTGTGGATGGTTCCAAAACTTTCTATAGTTATGAATACGACGGCGCCCGTAAAGTTATTAACTTTCCTGATAAAACCAGCCGTATCCGTACCTATGGAAATAGTTTCACACATTGCAGCCAGGCAAGTAATAATGAAACGTGGGAAGAATATTCGGCGGCCCATATTCAAGAGCCTGTTCGTAATTACGGAGTCGGCGGTCACAGTGTATATCAAGCCTACAGAAGAATGCTGAAAGTCGAAAAGCAAATTTCAGGCGGATATATCATCCTTAATATATGGGATGACGATCACTATCGTAATCTCGATGCCTGGCGGAGCATTCGCTTTGGTTATGGTTCAAGATGCGGATTTACCCTGCCGCATTTAAGGGTCGATGTAGCAAAGGGAAGCTGTAAACAAATAGAGAACATCTCAAAGAGCCCTGAAGATCTGTATAAACTTTGTGATGAAGATTATCTGTGGCGAACCTTCAAAGATGATCCAATCCTGAAGATGGTGTTGGCCGCTCGAAAGGGCGGCAGGAATATTTCAGAGACACTGATAAATCCTGTAGCGGTAACATTTGGAATTCCCGACGAAAAGATAGCAAATACCGAGGCGGCGAAAAGAATCAAAAAGATTCACACCGAAGCGGCTTTGTTTGCGACCAAAAACGTTGTGACATGGGCGGAGAAGTTTGCCAGAGATAACGGCAAAAAACTTATGGTCATGCTTACCTTTGGCCAAGGCAATGTAGCGAGACATTTGGCTGGAGAACCAGGTTTTGACCATGATTTTGTTGACTGGTTGAAAGGTAAATCTTTTCCGGTCATTGATATGCGGGACGCTTTCGCAGAAGATTACAAAAAGTACAGGGTAGATATCGAACAGTACCTTGCACCTTTTTATAACGGCCATCATACTCCCCGGGGCAATTTCTTTACTGCCTGGGCAATCAAAGACAGTGTAATTAAGTGGCTAAATCCTAAACCACTGCCTTATCGCTGAGTTGTATTAAGCGAATATGGCCGGCGAGGATAACACGACAAATGGTTGTTTTTCTTAAAGAAATTCGGTATCATAGTGAAATGTGAAACTTGTCTTTGTAACCAAGTGTTATATCGAAAAATAAAGTAGTAATACTAAGCCGAGAATATATGATGAGAAGCAGATACTGGATGCGCATGTCCATGAGCATCGTGATCCTCCTGACAGCCAATGTATCCCTGGGTGATGATTGGCCAACATATAACCACGACAACGCGCGAAGCGGAATAACTTCAGAACAATTACCTCAGGCGCTATCCGAGTGCTGGCGGTTTCAGTGTAACCATGCACCTGAGCCTGCGTGGCCGCCTCCAGCGGCGCAGGACTTCTGGCACAACCATAACCAATTAAGAGCAACTGTAATTTACGACCGTGCCTTTCATACGGTGGCTGTTCGTGATGCAGTTTATTTTGCATCTTCGGCCGACTTCAGCGTTTACGCTCTTGAGGCCAAAACCGGGAAAGTACGATGGGTATTTTTCACCGGCGGCCCTGTTAGACTGGCTCCTGTTGTAGCTGGAAGCAAACTTTATGTTGGATCTGACGATGGCTGTGTATATTGCCTTGATACTGATAACGGCTCATTGATTTGGAAATATGAGGATGCTGCTGAAAACAGCATGGTACCGGGCAATGGACGGATGATATCGTTTTTGTCTGTTCGGACCGGATTGGTAGTCGATGCAGGTAAGGTGTTTTTCGCGGCGGGCCTGTTTCCGATTGAGGGCACTTTTTTATTTGCTCTGAACGCTGAAAGCGGGTCGGTTCTGTGGCGGGAAAAGCTCAATGTCTCACCGCAAGGTTATCTGCTCGCTTCGACTCAAAACCTGTACATACCGACCGGGAGGACAGGGCCGGTGTCCTTTGCACGTGAAAACGGTAAATTCAGAGGAGAATTCGATAGTGCCGGCGGAGCTTATACACTATTAGTGGAAAACACTCTTGTGACAGGGCCGGGCAGGGGTGCCAAACAACTCAATGCCGCCGATGTCACAACGAATGAGACAATAGCGACTTTTGGCGGTATGCGTATGGTCGTTAACGGTCATATTGCATATATGCAATCGGAGAAAGGGCTTACTGCGATTGATCGAAGGAAATACCTTGCACTTTCTAAGCAAAGAATAGCACTGTACAGCCGGCAAAAACAGATCAGCGATCAGCTTAAGAAACTTGCCAGGAACAGCGCTCCGGCAAACGAACTTAAGGATGATTTGCGGAATATCCAAATTTCTTTGAGACAAAACAAGGAATCACTGGAACAATGCTTCATCTGGAAGCACGCCTGTGATGATACATATTCACTCATTATGGCCGGGAGTACGCTGTTTGTCGGCGGA
>JAVVFI010000166.1:0-10962 GCA_032250555.1 Sedimentisphaerales bacterium | reverse complement strand
ACTCAATGATAAACATTACCAGAATCACCAAAACTCACGCGATGTAACGTTGGTCCAAAAAAGCAAACCACTACAGAGCTATACCTAAAGGGAACCTCTAAATATTTCAATACGCCAATGCATCAAAAAGGTTGTCAATTTCCTCATCAACCTGATCTTCAGCGGCTACAGTCTGGGCGATTTCTTCCCGCAACAACTTGCGGTAACGTCTTCGCAAACGATGTACTGCAGTCCTCACATTTCCTTCTGTCATATTCAGTTCAACCGCTTTATCACGATAAGGAATTGAACCTTTTTCTACGGTTAAATATATTTTCAGATGGTCAAAAAGTTCCTGTTTGTTCTGAGAGGCCAATTCGGCCTTCAGATTGGCCATTGTTCTATCCAGAACCGTTAATGCCCATGATTTGTCAAAGAGTTTTTCAGGCGACAGCCCGTGGGCCGGTTCCAGGGCATATTGGTTTTCCGCTTCCGTAAAATCAATGGAAAGAATTTTACGTCCTCCGCCGCGTTTTTGAGCTTGGGCGCGGTCATATTCATCGGATAGAAAATGCTTCAGAGTACCGAGCAGAAAGGAGCGGAATTTTCCGCGCTTCGAGTCCGCCATACTCAGCACTTGCTTCTCTAATATCCGACAGAAAAAGGCCTGAGTATAGTCCTCGGCCTGCTGGTTGCTGTAACCATGCCGTCTAAGATAGGCGTAAAGCGGAAACCAATAGCTCTGGCACAGCGTCTCTAATGCCTGCTGATAACCCGGGTCTTTGGGTTGACCCGCCTGTAATACGACACTCCAATGCGTGGTTGCGAATCGGCCTGGGCCTGACATCGAGAAATTCTTTGCTGATTTACCCGACATTTTTCATTCATATCTCCATCGGCTACTTTATTATAATTCACAACCATATTATACCAACATTCGCTGCCAAATGCTAATCCGTTTTGAAGGTAGATTTAAGCAATACGATCCCGTGGATTCCTTGAACTCATTGAGGATAGATTCTGTTTCGCCTGTGACATTATCATTGTCTGAGACAAGTTGCGCTCTGTAGAGACAGCTTTGCACGCATAAAAAAAATGCTACTCGAAACCGTCCTATCGTGCTGACTTCTTGGTGTACTCATTCAAGAAGGCAACAAATTCCGGGAAGAAGGATTCGAAGGTGGGGTATTTGTCCCGGTTGCTCTCATAGGTCTTGAGAAAATTTCCCGTGTCTTCAATCCAGACGAATCCGGCCTTCACCTCGTTTTTCATGCAATAGTCCGCAAATCCTGGGGCAACAATTGAGTCGCGTATAAAACTTGCGACACAAGCCCGAACGGCCGTCTCGTACATCACCGATTCCCACTTCTGATAGCCTCTCATTCGCATAGCCGCCCCGTGACTTGCAAACAGTCTCTCACCGGTAGGTTGCAGCTGGTCCATATATTTTTCCACGACAGGATTGGCGAATGAGTGACAGAACTCGTGGGCGACGGTCTCTATTTGCTGTGGGTGAAAAATGATTGTATTTGCCGGATCGAATGGACGCATACCGATAATTGCATATTTCTCACTGACGCCGCCGGGTTCAAATCGTACACCGTAGTTGGCAAACCCGTTAACAAATCCCAACACCAGCCTCAAGTCTCCCGTATCCTCAATCCCGAAGAAATCACTCAGCCATTCCTCCATGTCCACACTCAGGAATTTGACAAATTCCAACCCGGATTGATCTTTTGCAACTTTATTTTGCTCCAATATACTCTTGCAAGGGCGAATACCTTGTTCGTAAATGTGACCCTGGGCCTTGAAGAACTCATCGAACTTCGTTTCAGCGGCGAATTGCCGAAGTTTCTCTAAAAATTCCTCTGTCTCCTGTTTTTCCCATCGGTAGTCGAGTCCCTCCCAAGGCCACTGTTCAAAACTCTTTCTTGGACGGAAATTATGATCGATATGGATGGCCAGTGACATCGGTCCGTCACAACTCATTGAACGTTTATGACGAAGTTCGGCTGCCATCTTGACTACCGGATGATTGTCAAAATCACCGAAGTGCCGCTCTATAGCTTTGACATATGGCCGCAAAGTACCTTCGTTGTATTCAGGATTACCCGCAAGCCGAAAAACAATTCCAATCAACTCAACCCGGGGATCGATCTCGATTGTTATCTTGCCGACATTCGTTCTATACATTACAGGCGAATGACTCTCAGCAAAAGCTGATGAAGACAGGCCGATGCTGAAAATCGGTAAGATGATCGCACTAAAAACAACATTATTTACGGCAACCCGTGTTCTTTCAGTCTTGTGGTTGATAGAGTTTTTGTTCATTTAGCTTCTCCTTGAATCAGTGCATTTCATTTGCTGCTTCAGTTTTTTGATTACATCTTATTTGGTCAATCCGAAATTACTTAATGAATCTCAAAGTCAAAGGATAGCGATAGTGGAGACCATTGTTGGCCTTAACCGCCGCAATCAGCGTAAACACAAAAAAGACGATTATCGTAGCGATAATCAGGGGTACACCGATGCAAATAAAAGACAGAATGATCGATGCAATAAGGTATATAGACATCGATATTTGGAAGTTCACCGCTTCTTTGCCCTGCTCGTCTATGAACGGATTATTGTCTTTCTTAATCTGCCAGACAATCAAAGGCGCAACAATGTTGCCGGACGCAGGCAAAATAATCCCTGCAAGCCCTGACAAATGGCATATCATCGCCCACATACGGGCATCTTTGTTTGCTTCTTTGCATCCCGGACTTTGATTTGCTGTTCCGGCTTTTTCATTACAGACTTCCTGTTTGACGGAAGCTTCACTTTCGAGCTTTTCTGGGCTTACTTTCTCGGCGACAGGAGCCTGGCTTTCGGGTTTTTCTGCGCTTACTTGCTCAGCAACAGGGGCCTGACCTTCAGGCTGGACTTCGATTACTTTCTCCTGGGCAGGAGTTTGGCCTTCGAATTTTTCTACTGGTTTCGGGGTTTGCTCATTATTTTCCATGGTCATATTCCTTTCGATCTATCTAATCTGAAATTTCACATTTGACACCAAATCTCATACAGCCATGCAAAAATCAACATTTCAGCAATTCTGATTCAATGCCTTTTACACATTCAGTACTTAGGGAAAATTTCGAAAAGGTTACAGAGCATTTTCAGTTTTTTTTCTCACCCAAATTGCATCCAAGATGAAAAACAACTTATTATGAGAAGTAAATATTATTGATTTCAGTAGATTTTTCTGCAGGTCCGGCTATAATCAGAAACTCAAATACTATTGAGGGCGTAGTAAATACAGCAATGTCCCGGAACGGTGTTATTTACAAAATATCGTATATATTCGAACAAATAACAAATAGAACAAATAAAAGCTGAAAGGAACAGAGTATGGAAATTTCAATTGAAAGCCCAACAAGGATCAAAATGATTCCGGAAACCGAACATGAAAAAGAAAGCCTCGAGGCCCTGTGGAAGATTGTTATACGCTGTGAACAGGACAGTAAGGTTCTCTGTCCAATAGGAGCTTACATAGCCTCGAAAGACGATGGAGCAAGCTTTGCGATACAGGACCAATGATTTGGCCGCACTCTTTAACAAAGCATAGAAGGATAGGTGACTATCTTCCTGTTGTTATCTGCCATCAAACTCCTCGGTTGGTATCATCAGTTACACCGACAAAGCCTGTCTCGATATTTCTTATATCTGGGAAGATTTTTTTTTTGAAAACCTCAGTAATATCTATTATAAAATTCGTTTTACTCTAATATGGCAAAAACTATGATTGAAGAAGAATTCTGCGATAACTGTAATCAAAAGCACAACTGTGGCATTATTTACCATCAGTTGGGAAATTCTAATGGTCCTTCGGTGGTAGTTAAAGTTGTCATCGCTTTTTTGTTGCCTCTTGTGGTTTTTATTTTTTCGCTGGCAGCTTTTCAGGAAATCTTTACTAAAACGATAAGCAGCCAAAATATGCAGACAGGCCTGAGCCTGGTATCGGCTTTATTGGTGACATTTAGTTGCATATTAATTATAAGAGTGATAAACAAAAGACTTGATCAAGTTGGATAGACCCGGATTTTTTGAATGAAAGTTATTACGAAAAGCAGAATATCTTTTCACGGCGGAACGCATCCCGCGGATAAAAAGGAACTTTGCGCAGGAAAAGAAATACAGCAGGGTCCAGAGTTAACAGAAGTAGCGGTGATGCTTTGCCAGCATATTGGTGCCATTTGTCAGCCGTTAGTCAGAAAAGGAAATGCGGTTGAGGCAGGTCAAAAAATCGGCGATTGTGACGCTTTCGTTTCAGCACCTGTTCATTCGCCCATCACAGGCAAAGTAAAGGAAGTCGCCTTGCGGTCTCATCCGGTTCTTGGTCGAAGCATGGCAATAGTTATAGAAGCCCTGACTCATAGTCCGACAAAGCGGTCGTATTTTAACCGGCAGGATGATTTCGATGTAAACAAATACTCAGCGGGACAGATATGTGAAGCTGTCCGTGAAGCAGGTATCGTCGGCATGGGCGGAGCCGGATTCCCCACTAGAGTTAAGATTGAACCTAATCCAAGGCTGCCCAAAGACGCACTGATTATTAACGGTTGTGAGTGTGAGCCTTATATCACCTGCGATTATCGTATTATGCTCGAGTGGACCGACAAAATCATCGCAGGTATAAAACTTGCCCAGAAAGCATCCGGTTGTTCACGAGTCTTTATCGCGATTGAGGACAATAAGCCCAAAGCGATAGAGGTTATGAATACGGCATTGAAAATTATCCCAAACAGCAGCCATATAAAAGTTGTTCCGGTCAGGACAAAATATCCACAGGGCGGCGAAAGGCAGCTTATAAAAGCCGTCCTGAAAAAGAATGTACCGACAGGCGGTATCCCTCCAATGATAGGGGTGGTAGTGCTTAACGTCGCTACGACAGCTGCCATTGCAGAAGCAGTCATATCCGATTTGCCCCTGACGCACAGAGTGGTAACCGTATCGGGAGAGGCAATAGCTAAACCGGGTAATTATTATGTTCCGATAGGAATATCAGTCGAGGATTTAATAGAATTTTGCGGAGGAGTCACTCAGAAATCTGCAAAGGTAGTCATGGGCGGCCCAATGATGGGTATAGCAATCGCGGATTTGAAAACGCCTTTAACGAAGGCGTCCAACGCCGTAACAGTATTAACAAAGGAACAGATAGGCAGAGCTAAATTCGCAAGACGCCAGACTGCTTGTATCCGCTGCGGCAGGTGCCTGGAAGTTTGTCCTGAGAATTTGAACCCCACAAAAATCGCCCATGCCGTTAAACACAACCTTTTTGACGTGGCGGAGCGATATTATATGAATGCGTGCATTGAGTGTGGGTGCTGCAGTTATGTCTGCCCTGCTAATATTGAGATAACCGGTCATATAAAAACAGGCAAAATCTTTGTTGCCAGACAAAAAAAGAAAATACCTAAATAACAACAAAACAGCGTATGGTGAATATGTTGATTTTATAATTGGAAAAGAGTAAATGCTAACAGATATAAGAGTTTCTTGTTCGCCGCATATAAGCAAACATCTTTCGACACGAAGCGTGATGATAGATGTCATAATAGCTTTGGCGCCGGCAATGCTTGCGGCTGGCTATTATTTCCGCGTTCATGCGATTCTTCTTATTGGTACCTGCGTTATCTCATGTGTTGCGGCCGAATGGATTTGTAATTTGATTTGCAGGAAACCTAATTCTCTCGATGATTTCAGCGCCGTCGTTACCGGCATAATACTTGCGTTGTCACTTCCGCCTAAGTTACCCATTTGGACTGCGGTAATCGGTGGAGTTGTTTCTATCGCGATAGGAAAAATGGTATTCGGCGGACTCGGAGCGAATATTTTCAATCCCGCTATGGTGGGCAGGACATTTCTGACAGCCTCATTCGGAGTGTTGATGACAACCTGGGCCGTCCCTTACACCATGGATTCGGATATGTCAAAAATCGCCCCGGAAAATATTTCGGCTTCCAATACGAAGGAATTCAGGACTCAGGCAACTCCTTTAGCCTGGAGTAAGATGGCGATAAAAAACGAGCTGGGAGCCGATCTCTATAGCGAGTTACAATTCAAGGCGACGTTCACAGGTGAAGTTGGCGGCTCACTTGGCGAAACAAGCGTAATTGCACTGTTAATCGGCGGTATATATTTATTGATAAGGCGAACGATAAGCTTTCATATACCATTGGCCGTTATAACATCAGCCTTTGTTTTTGCGACAATCGCGTACTTAAAAGATTCATATACCTATGTCCCGCCTTTGTTTCACCTGACCAGCGGCGGTTTAATATTGTGTGCCTTTTTCATTGCCACAGACCCTGTCACCGCTCCGTTGACACGAAGGGGAATGTGGATTTTCGGTATTGGCGTAGGAGCGATAACAATGCTTATAAGAATTGCCGGGGTATATCAGGAAGGTGTGATGTTTTCCGTGCTTTTGATGAATGCTGTAACACCTTTGATTGACAGGTTCTGCAGGCGGATTCCGACAGGAGGTAAGCCCGGTGCATAAATTAAAACACTTCATCGAGCAAAGCTGGCTGCTGATTGCGGCATCCTTTTTCTTTGGATTGCTGATAGCCGTCACCAGCGCCGCCCTGTCGCCAAGGATAGAGCAGAACAAAATTAACAAACGTAACCGGTTGGTAGGTGCCCTGCTGCCGGAAGCCAAAAACTTTGTTCCTGTCGAGGAGGGAATCGAAATTGAGTCGATCCAGGGTAAAAAAGAGACCTTCGAAGTCTTCAGGGCTATGTCAGAGGCCAACGAATGTGTCGGCTGGAGTTTTAATGCCATCGGGCCTGGCTTTGCGGACAAGATTGAGCTGGTAGTAGCTGTGGATAAGGATTTCGAAAAGTTTGCAGGCTTCGATGTATTGGCAAGCAATGAAACACCAGGCTTCGGCAACCAGATAAAATTCGATTACTTCCAGGACCAGTTCAAAGGAGCGCCGGCTGAAGACCTCAAGCTCTCAACATCAGGTGACAATACGAAAATCGATTCGGAAATCATCGCAATAAGCGGTGCCACAATAAGCAGTGAGGCGGTCGTTGATATAATTAATAATGCAATGACCCAGATAAAAAAACAGATACAACAAAAAGGACTAATCGGCGATGACGGACAAAAGTGAGGCCAAAACGACAGCTTACAGACAAACGCTTCTGGCCGGTTTGTGGCGTGAAAATCCGGTCTTACGGCTGTTATTAGGAATGTGTCCTACGCTGGCGGTTACCGCGGCGGTCAAGCCGGCTTTTACTATGGGCTGCTGTGTAATCTTCGTACTGGTCTGCAGTAATATTATAGTCAGCCTGATGAGGGACCTTCTGAAGCCGCATTTGCGTATACTGATGTTCACACTGACAATTGCTACATTTGTCACGATAGCGGATTTGTTCCTGAAAGCGTTTGTGCCGGCGATGAGCGAAACGCTCGGGCCTTATGTACCGCTGATTATTGTCAATTGTATCATAATCTGCCGTGCCGAGGCCTGTGCCAGTAAAAACGGCGTTGTTATAAGTATAATCGACGCTGTCGGAATGGGCATAGGTTTTACGGTTACGCTTTGTATTCTGGCAAGTATTCGCGAGTTGTTATCAACAGGTAAGATATTCGAAATGCAGTTGATGCCAGAGGCATTCGTACCATGGGCTGCGATGAGCATGCCAGTGGGAGCATTTATAACTTTGGGCCTTATGCTTGGGCTGGTAAACAAGGTAACCAATAAAGAAGCTTGACAGGAAAGTTTTATGGATACGCTTAACGTTTTACTTATGGGCTTTATATCCATCGTGATAGTCAATAATCTTGTATTCACGAAGTTTCTCGGTATCTGTCCCTATCTCGGCGTTTCAGGAAGAATCGACATGGCCTTCGGCATGGGCATGGCGGTAACGTTCGTTGTTACACTAAGCGGCACGTTGACCTGGCTGATCGACCACTTGATTCTGATAGGTACGCCTCTGGAAGTTACGCGGTATGTATGCTTCATATTGGTCATCGCCGGTGCTGTTCAATTAGTCGAAATGTACCTGCGAAAATTCTTCCCCACTTTATACGAGAGCTTCGGTATATTTTTACCATTGATTACAACAAACTGTGCGATATTAGGATTGTGTTTGTTTATCAACCTTTGGGGTGTTGGAAGTTTACTCGAAGCGGTTGTTCTTAGTTTCGGCGCCGGTATCGGTTTTACGATGGCGATTTGTATTATGGCCGGAATTCGGGAAAATCTGAATATGGCCGACGTCCCGAAGTGTCTCAAAGGCGCACCGATTACGTTAATTACTGCGGGTATCCTGGCTCTGGCCTTTATGGGTTTTGCGGGAATGATAAGATGATTTTAGGCAGTGTGTTGGAATTGTGGAGTAGTGCCTGGCCGGCAGGAATTACAATGCTCGGTCTGGGCAGCGGTTTTGCGCTGGTGTTGTTAATAGCGAGCGAAAAGCTCAAGGTCGAAGTTGACCCGAAGATAGAGCAAATACACGAAGCTTTGCCGAATCTCGACTGCGGAGCCTGTGGATTCGCCGGCTGTGGCCAGTATGCCAAGGCTGTTTTGGAAAATCCCGAACTGTTAGGCCAATGTGCCCCCGGCGGACAGGAAACATCTGCGAAAATTGCCGAGGTATTAAATCTGCAGGTCAGTGATTCAGGCCCACAGCACAGACCGGTAGTACACTGTCGTGCCCACACCGCAGAAAAGACCTATCATGCAATATATCAAGGCATACCAAGCTGCATCGCTGCCAATGCGTTGGCTAATGTACAAGCCTGTGGATTCGGCTGTCTGGGCACCGGTGATTGTACGAGAGCGTGCAAGTTCGATGCCTTACACGTTGTTGACGGCCTGGCAACTGTTGACTATGAAAAATGCACTGGCTGTACGGCCTGCGCAAAGACCTGCCCTCGCGGCCTGATTGAGATGGTTCCGTTCACATCTGAGAATATTATGATTGTAGCCTGCAATAGCAAAGAGACGGGCAAGAGCACGCGGGCAATCTGTAAGGTCGGTTGTATCGGCTGCGGCATCTGTGTTAAACAAACGGATATGTTCTTGGTTAAGGATAATCTGGCACGAATAGACTACGCCAGATACGAGCTAAACGAGCAAACAGAAACTGCGATGAAAAAGTGTCCGACAAAAGTGATTACCTATCGCGGCAAGACCGTCGAGAGTCCTCAACAGCCTGCTGCAACTGCCACCGACTCATAGAAGCAGTTTCACAATTCAATCCTTTTTAATATACCTCTCCGCCCCGCTGGTTTTGATTAGCTTAAATTCCGGCTCAGAAGTTATCAAAATCGCCTCAGTACCGGGGATCTTCTCAATTAATTCAAGACCCTTCTCATACCCCATTACACTTACAGCCGTAGCTAAAGCATCGGCATTAGTTGCATTATCGGCAATGATGGTTACACTTGAGAGACCTTCGGTACTTGTTCCTGTCTTACGATCTATTATATGGCTGCGGCGTTTGCCTTCGATCATAATGAACTGCTGGTAATCGCCGCTGGTAGCTATCGCCCCATTGGCAATTTTCAGCTTCAATAAAACTTCACTTTCGGCCGAACCTTGCACCATATTAGGATTCTGCAGTCCTATTACCCAGTGGTCCCTGCCTTTAAACGGTGCGCCGAAGCATCGAATATCACCGCCAAGATCAACCATACCACCGATTGCTCCATGAGCCTGCATCGTCTCGACTGCCTTGTCAACGGCATAGCCTTTTGCTATACCGCCCATGTCGAGCTTCATACCTTCGACGGTGAACTGAACAGTCCTGTTCTGGTCGTCAAGCTTCAGCTTCTCAAAGCCAACTTTCGATTTGGCCGCTTTGATTTCATCCTGGTCTGGCAGGACTTGTTTCCTTTTGGCCTTACGAAACAATTCCACCATAGGTCCAATGGTGATATCAAATGCGCCATCGGTCAGTTCGCTGAATTCAATGCTTCTTTGTAAAACTTCGTAGGTTGACAGACTGAGCTGTACTGCTTTTTTGAATCCGTCCCTGTTTACGCTGCTTATCTCCGAATCACTTTTATAGTCACTCATCAAACTGTCAACTTTGTTGATTTGAGTAAAAGCGCTTTCAATGCATTTCCCAGCCGCATCCGCATCTTTTGCTATAACAACTGCGCGGGCGAATGTTCCCATAACCATCCGATGTCCGCTGTCAAGCTCGATCTGTTTTCCAGGACCGGACGAAAAATATATCGCTACAACAATTAAGCAAGCGACAAATACTACAGCTATGACGCTGCTCACTTTTTTGCCTGTTGAAGAGGTTTTCATGATAGAATTTCATAATTTATATTCGAGCGATAATCAATAGAAAATAATCAATATTCAGTTTATAATGCCGGTATGGATAAAAAAGAAGTAACAATATTAGCTGAGCGTATCGAACGGGAATTTCTCCCTTTTGTTCGCAGCCCTTCCAGATACATAGGCGGCGAGGTAAACCAGATCAAAAAAGACCTATCGCAATGTGAGCTGTCTGCAGCATTGTGCTTTCCGGATATTTATGAAGTAGGCATGAGTAACAGCGGAATAGCGATTATATATGAAGTTCTCAACAGCCTTGATGGTGTGGCTGCCGAACGGGTTTTTACGCCGTGGATTGATGCTGAGAAAGTACTGCGTGAAAAAGGAATCCCCCTCTTTAGCCTGGAGTCCAAAGCCTCCCTGAAGAGTTTTGACATCGTAGGCTTTAGTTTGAGCAGCGAGCTCTGCTATACCAATGTGCTTAATATGCTCGACCTTGGAGGTATAGATGTCCGAAGTTGTAATAGAAGTGATAATGATCCGTTGATAATCGCCGGCGGAAGTATGGCTAATTGCTGTGAACCGCTCGCTGAGTTTATAGATTTGTTTCTATTGGGCGATGGCGAAGAAGCAGTAGTTGAGCTTATCCAACTGGTGAAATCGCAAAAAAAGGCCGGTGCTACAAAAG
>JAVVFI010000165.1:0-11024 GCA_032250555.1 Sedimentisphaerales bacterium | reverse complement strand
CCCTTCTGCCGAAAACGTAGCCAAATATATATACGATAAACTAAGGGCTAAACTGCCCGAAGCCGTCAAGCTCAAAAATGTAAAAGTCGTTGAGCAGCCTGGCTGCTCGGCAAAATACGAAACATAATTTATTTACAAATTCTAAGGAGGATTCAGGGGAAAAATCTGTTAAATCTTGAATAATCTGCAAAATCTTCGGTTTAGCCTGTAGGTGTTTTATAAAATTGTCGATTATTTAAGCTAAGGTTTGGTATAATATACAGATGAGTTCTATACGGGTCGCCCGATACTCGTAGAAAAAGAAAATCGAGCTTTCCCAATCAGGAATCGAGTTGACTATGCAGTGTCAAATTTGCAACAATAATAATGCTACTATCCACCTCACTGAGATTTCGGATGGCGTCCGCAGTGAAATGCACATTTGTGAAAATTGCGCCGCCGAACAGGACATAGCCGTGAAAAGTCACATCCCGATAAATGAGCTGCTAAGCGGCCTGCTTGCCGTCCAGCCCTCGGATGAAGAAATCTCCGGCACTGCTGCTGACCAGCAGGTCGCCTGCCCGAACTGCGGCTTTACTCTCGCCCAGTTCAGAAAGCAGGGCGTCCTGGGTTGTCCCTATGATTATGAGTTTTTTGAAAAGTCCCTTACCCCCCTGATTGAAAAGGCACACGACGGCAAGACAACACACTGCGGCAAGCTTCCTTCGAAAACACCCAAGAACACCAGAGATGAAATAGAGCTGCTGAATATCCGCCAGCGGCTCGAAGAAGCAGTCAGGACCGAAGATTACGAGATGGCCGCCGAATTGCGGGACAAAATTAAACAAATGGAAAAATAACAACGGATTGTTTACAGTATTAGATATGAAACTCACAGATATAAGCAACGATATAAATGAATGGTTCAGCGGTTCCGGCCCGCAGGCCGACATCGTCGTATCATCAAGAATCCGACTGGCAAGGAATATCTCAGGCTATAAATTCCTCAGCCACTGCTCCAATACCGAAAAAGCCGAAATTCTTCAAAAGCTCAAAGACGTCATCATGTCCCTCGAGCTTGGTGATAAAACATCCTATATCTGTGTGGACAAAGCTCCCTCTCTAAGCAGGCACTTCCTCGTCGAGCGCCATCTAATCAGCCGCCATCATGCCTTCGGCAAAGGCCCTCGCGGCGTCGTTATGGCTCAGCGCGAATTTTTCACCGCCATGATTAACGAAGAAGACCATCTCCGCCTCCAGGTGCTCAAAGCCGGCTGCCAGCTCTCGCAGTGCGCCGAGCAGATAAATAAAATCGACGACATGATAGAAGAGAAAATCGATTTCGCCTTCAGCCCAAAATATGGATACCTTACCGCCTGCCCGACAAATCTCGGAACTGGTATAAGAATTTCCGTAATGCTCCACCTTCCCGCTCTGAAAATGACCGGCCAGATAGAAAAATTCTTCAACGCCGCAAGAGCCATAAGCCTGGCCGTCCGAGGCCTCTTCGGCGAAGGAACAGAAGCCTCAAGCGACCTCTACCAGATTTCAAATCAGGTGACACTCGGTATCGCCGAGTCCGACATAATCTCGAAATTCGAAAACACTATCATCCCTGAAATTATCGAATACGAAAATGCCGCGAGAAAACAGCTCCTCTCTGCCGAGGCAAACATCCTCGACGACAAAATCTCTCGCGCTATGGCACTGCTCCAGAACGCCCACCTGATAAGCTCACAGGAAGCCCTCTTTCTCCTGTCTCACCTGCGCCTCGGTGTCAACATGCACAAGTATATGGGCGCCTCGACCCCCGCCATAGAAAAGCTTTATACACTCTGCGGTACCGGCCTGTCCGAAAAAGCTAACCCGCTTTCCATCGCTAATATAAACAGGCTCTTCATGCTGACACTACCCGCACATCTCCAGCTTAACTGCGGAAAAACTCTTGACCCGACTCACAGGGACGCACTCCGCGCCGAAATCATCCGCTCAGCCCTAAACCAGCACCCACAACAGAAAAATAGCTAAAACTCCACCCTCCGCGTGTCATTTCGACCGAACGAAGTGAGTGGAGAAATCTTGCACACGACATTACATTTGTACACGTCTAAAAAGGCAAACTTACGGATCTGAAATTCCTCTCCTTCCTGATTTTATTTGATTTTTTAACCCCGCTACGCGTATAATAATATAAGGAATTATCGTGAGCAGTATTCGATAAGCTTGATTGCCGATTACTTTAACTTGTCATTCCTGCGAAAGCAGGAATCCAGGTCTTTTCATTATGTTATATATAGTTCTTACGACGGGTGGCAGCCACTGAGCGAATATAGTGAGCGAAGTGGATGGCCATATTCGAGAAGCTCCCGGATCATTTGCCTAAAGATCCTACTACCGGCCGGAACTTCGTATATGAAATAACAAATGAAGGCTATACCCTTCGATGCGGGGATGAAGAATTTTTGGATCGTCAAAATAGAACACTCGAATTCAAGGTCAAAAAGTAGAACTAAAAGAAAGACAATGGAGAATCCATCCCAAAACCTGTTTTGTGACGAGACCGTGCGAAAAGTTCGAGGCCAAGGCGGCAGGTCAAAAAGGATCGGAAGCGTAGCTATATACTACGTTGAGACCGTTTTTGTACCGACAACGCAGGCATCGGACTTTGCAGCCGGTCGCAGTAAGAAGAGGTTTTGAGATGGGTTCTGATATGAACACACGTAAAAAGGGCGTCAATATAGTTGTTCTTTTTATAGTGATCATTATCGCCCTTGTCAGTTATGTTGTTCTCACGAGTCCACCCCGTCCTATCGGGCCGAAAATGCATCAAATGCGCCGGATACGGCTGTTATACCAAACCGACCATGAGGAATTATTGAAGGCCGGCAGAGAAATCCTCAGGCAGGGCCTCAAAGACCCTAAGAATTACAGGTACCTCGGCCCTATGCATATTGATGGCTTTCCTGTTCCGAGAAATGTTCGTATCCCAAAAGTCGTCCACACACTCAAAACACATGCAAACCTCATAAATTTCAACGGTTATGTGGTCCTGCAAATGAAGGAAGGTGTAGTAGGTTATGGAGTGAAAATCTTCCCGGAAGCTTTCAAAGCCCCGCGTAGCACCTATTTCCGCTATGGCGACAAAGAGCTTCTTCCCGGCCTGTGGTATTACGATGAAGAATACCGTCATATTCCCCAATACGACAAAACAATCGATTACATAATAAAAAAAGGCAAATACCCCGAACCAAATGAAATCGACCTCAACAAAAGCGCAAATTAAAAGCTTTCCATCGTTAACAACTTTTTTCTTGACAGAATTGTCCCAATCGGTCATAGTATTATCATAAGACGGCAGCAGGAATACGGATTTTCAACCATTGATTTAACTGCTCTGAATAAACACAGCACATATCTTTGACTTTTTGGCAGGAGGCGGTTGCGATTACTTTTAAGCATTGAAAGTTTCATAAAAAGTGAAAGCTGATGAACTGCCATGCATCGTGATACTGTAAAACATCCCCGGCGATCGAAAGGATAACAAGATGAAAAAGAAAACGTTACTCGTATTAATAGCTGTAATAATATTCGGCCTGACTGCCGACATAGCTAACGCAAAGCTCGTGGCATGTATTGGTGACAGCATTACGTATGGATCAGGTATTGCTAATCGCGACCGTGATTCCTACCCGGCCCAGTTGGGCAGGATGCTCCAAAAGTTCGACAATCAGTGGCAGGTACGGAACTACGGTGTAAGCGGGGCAACATTGCTGAGAAACGGCGACAAACCTTATGTTCAGCAAAGCGCTTACACTCAGGCCTTGGCCGCCGAACCGGACGCAGTTATCATCAAGTTAGGTACTAATGACTCCAAGCCCCAGAACTGGGCGCTCAAGGAACAATTCATCTCCGACTACCTTTTTCTTATCGACTCCTTTGCCGAACTGCCCAGCAGGCCGACAATATGGATTTGCTATCCTGTCCCGGCTTTTATTGATAATTTCAGTATAAGAGAATCCGTAATTAAAAACGAGGTTATCCCGTTTGTTGACCAGATAGCCCAGCTAAGAGATGTTATAGTAATCGACTTATACACGGCCATGAGTGACGCGGCCGACTTGTTCCCCGATGGAATTCATCCCAACGCCGAAGGTGCCGGGCTTATGGCACAAGCCATAGCTCCCGTATCCTCCCCTGATTTCAATGCCGATGGAATTGTTGACTCTGCCGATATGACCGTTATCGTTGACCACTGGGGCCAAAATTACCCACTGGTTGACATCGGCCCGGCACCGTTCGGAGACAATATAATAGATGTTAAGGACCTGATTGTCCTGTCTGAATATCTGTTCACCGAGCCCGGACTAATCGCACACTTCAAGCTGGATGAGACCGAAGGCCTCATAGCCCGCGACAGTGCCTCTCTCAACGATGCTGATCTCGTTGGCAGTCCTCTCTGGCAGCCGGATGCCGGCATAGTCGATGGCGCCCTCCAGCTCGATGGCGCCGATGATTATCTCACTACTGATTTTATCTTGAATCCGACTGAAGAATCCTTCAGTGTATTTGCCTGGATCAAAGGCGGCGCTCCAGGCCAGGTAATTTTGTCTCAGGCCGGTGGCGCGAATTGGCTTGTCGCAGATCCATCCGAAGGTAACCTGATGACCGAGCTGAAAAGTACCGCCCGGGCCGGAAAACCCTTACAGTCGCAAACAATCATCACCGATGACATCTGGCATCGTATAGGTCTTGTCAGAGATGGCTCCCTTAGAACACTGTACGTTGATGGCCTCGTAGCAGCCGAAGACACACAGGATGCTCTGGGAGGCTCAGATACCGGCCTGTACATCGGCACCGGCAGGGCTATGGAACCCGGAACCTTCTTCTCCGGCCTCATAGACGACATCCGCATCTACAACCGGCCGGTAACGCCCTAATACACGTTTACTGAATACTTGATTTCAAGAGGGGCGGCTTGAGATATTGTCAGCCCTCTTTTATGTAAAGAAGAATGTGGTTCCTGATGTTAGAGGATTCCGCCTAAAAGACAAACAACATTCTCAAAAATAGTTTATCCTTCTCAGAAAATGTACTTGTAGTGTACAATCTTAAGGATAGCTCTAATAATCGCTTTTGAGCGGCAAGTAGAAACTTTCTGTAATCACGTAATTACAAAGGAGCAGTGTATGAAACGTAGAGAATTCATTAAAAAGAGCACAGTTGCAGCCGGCTCGATAACAATAAGTGGAATGCTAAAAGGTACTTCCATGGCTGATGGATTAAAACATAGCAGCTTTTCCGCAAATCCCGCAAAACTTCCACAGAGAGACTATGGCACCACCGGCGTGAAACTATCAATAATCGGTTTTGGGGGGATTGTGGTTAAGGATGCCCGGCAGCAGCACGCCGATCATGTGGTAGCTGAGGCTATCGAGAAAGGAGTCAATTACTTCGATGTCGCACCAACATACGGCGATGCGGAATTTAAGCTTGGCCCCGCACTGGAGCCATACCGAAAAAAAGTATTTCTTGCATGTAAAACAACACAGCGAAAGCGGGCCGGTGCTGCTGCGGAATTAAAGGAATCACTCAGGCGGTTACGTACCGATTACCTTGACCTCTATCAGCTCCATGCCATTACAGATATCGAAAAGGATGTGGATACTGTTTTTGTCAAAGGCGGAGCAATGGAAGTATTTATCGAAGCAAAAAAGCAGGGACAGATTCGTCATCTTGGTTTTTCTGCGCATTCGGAAGAAGCTGCCCTCGCCGCAATGGAACGGTTCGACTTCGATTCAATTCTTTTCCCAATTAATTTTGCCACTTTCTATAAAGGGAACTTCGGCCGCAGGGTAATAGCCGCCGCGAAATCCAAAGGCCTGGCAAGGCTTGCGCTTAAGGCCTTGGCCAGACAAAGATGGCCCAAGAACGATCCGTCACGCAAAGAATACTCCAAATGCTGGTATCAGCCTCTAACAGAACGAGAAGAAGCAAGATTGGGATTATACTTTACCCTTAGCCAGCCCGTGACAGCTGCTATACCGCCGGGTGAGGAATCCCTGTTTCGCATGGCTGTGGATATGGCCATGGCTTTCAGGCCTGCCTCAAAGGATGACCTGGAAAAAGTCAAACAAATGGCGAAATCTCTGAATCCTGTTTTTCAAGCCAAGACATAAGAGGTTCCCATAATTTCGGCCGTCGCATTCAGGAGCATTAAATGGTGAATTATAATTCCACCCGAAGAAATTCCCTGAAAATCCTGAGACTCGCAGCAACTATTACTCTAATTCTGATAGGATAATTGCTCCTGTAAGGATACCTTAACTTGCATAAACTTATATAGGAAAATTTATCGAGGGCCGCAGTATCACTTGGGAACAGGTGAGTAAGCTCCGGTTTTTTTATGACCATTAGACTTCTAACGTTCATACTTATTATTTCTCTTATTTCAAACGCTGACGTTGATTTGTTGATGGGCGCCGAATTGCCGTCTGCAGCACCGGTGAACCAATCGATCCCATCATGGTTTCCGAAAGCTCCCCCGCTGGCGCCGCCAAAGGCAGGAGTAATCCGCGTTGCAAATGTGGATGAACTTATCAACGCTGTCGAGCATATTGACGCTGGGGGGACCATTCTTATCGGTGAAGGTCACTACAAACTGCCTCGGCCGATAATTCTCAGAAAGAAAAAAAATATCACAATACGCGGCGCTTCAGGCGACCCGGCTGGGGTCACCCTGAGCGGCAATGGATGGGACAGCGAAGCAAGGGGGGACGACATTTTGCGTATTGGCCGCTGCGAAGGAGTCACAATAGCGGATTTGACTTTCGCCGACTGTCGTTCCTATGGGATTAAGGTCGAAGCGGAGAATGAGCCGAAGGACATCCACATTTATAATTGTCGCTTTCGGAATATCGGTGTTCGCGCCATAAAAGGTTCGGGAGGTAAAGATCCGAATACCCGTGCAGTGAGAGGTTCTGTGAGATACTGCCGTTTCGAGAACACTAAGATTCCACCAGCTCATTGGTTGTTTGGGGGCGACTACATTTCTGCTATTGATATGATGGCATTGGAGGATTGGGTCTTCAGTGATAATGTCTTTCAAAACATCAGAGGACGAAATGGTGGCGGACGAGCTGCAATTTTCATATGGGTGCGGTCTCGGAAGGTTGTAGTTGAACGCAATTTGATCATTAATTGCGATCGAGGTGTGGCCTTTGGTAATCCCGGTAAATCTGCAGCGAATGTTGCAGGAGAACAGCTCGTTTATGTTAGCGATAGTGTAATCCGCAACAACTTCATTACAGGCGGGCCCGACTGCGGAATCGAGTTGTGGTACGCTCAGAATGTCAGGGTTTACAATAATTCTATTTGGCGCCCCGAACAGAACTTCAGCCGCGGCATCCGCGTTGGAACCGGAACCTCTGACACAAATATCGTGAACAACCTTATTCACGGTGAAATTCGTTTTGACGGAGGAAAAGCTCAACTTCGCCAAAATCTCACGGGCCGTATCGACAGTTACTTTGTGGATCCTGCATCCGGAAATCTGGCCCTTACTCAGACTGCGACCGAAGCTATTGACAAAGGTATATCTCTAACCGATCTGACCGGGGACATTCGCCGGCTGCCTCGATCTGGATATCCTGACATCGGTGCATGGGAATTCAACAGCAAAAGCAAAACCAATTGGTAGCATCAGAGAAAAGACTAAACCAATTGCAAAGATAGCAGGTTACTTAAGTAACTTGAAATTGACCCTGATCAAACTTTGCAATACCATAATTTAAATGATATTATTACTCTATGACCGTAAGATAAAATTTCCTGTCAGTATCAGTTATGTTCGTTCAATAAGGAGTCAATACCATGAATACCAGGCACATTTTCACCTTCGTTCTGCCGTTTCTTTTGCTTTGCAGCGTCGCCGGCGCCCAGAAGCTGACCTCGAACATTCCCTACGTGGACAATGGCCACAAACGTCACGTCCTCGATATATACACGCCGGAAAAACCGGCTGCCAAGCCCCTGCCCGTCATGTTCTGGATCCATGGCGGCGGATGGCAGACTGGCGACAAGAGTGGTGTCGCACTGAAGCCCAGGGTGCTCACCGAGCGGGGCTTTGTCTTCGTCTCAACAAATTATCGACTCCTGCCGGAAGTGAAAATGGAAGAGCTGATCGCCGACGTAGCCAGGTCGCTCGGCTGGGTACACAAGCACATCGCCGGCTATGGCGGAGACCCTGAGCGTATCTTTGTTGGCGGACACTCTGCCGGCGCCCAATTGGCGGCGCTGATCTGCATCGACGATCGTTATCTGAAAAAAGAAGGCGTGTCGTTGGATGTCCTCAAAGGCTGCGTCCCGGTGGACGGTGACACCTATGACATCCCCAAAATCATCATGACCGCGGAACACCGGCAAACGCTCTACGGCGGCAGGATGTTTACCTTTGGCCATCGCCAGAAATTTGGAAACGACCCGGAGAAGCACGTCGATTTTTCGGCCGTAACGCACGTCGCGAAAAACAAAGGGATACCGCCATTTCTCTTATTTTATTTTTCGGGTAATCCTGATACGCGAGCCCAGGCGCGGCGCCTTGAGAGCGTTCTGAAAGCAGCCGGAATCCCTGCCAAAGCATATGGCAAGAGCGACAGCAACCACAACCGTTTGAATAACGACCTCGGCAAGCCCGATGATCCGGCGACGCTGGAACTCTACAAGTTCCTGGATCCGTTGGTCGATGGGAAGTAGTGAAAAATACCGAATTTATTTAATCCGATATTACACTAATAATGCCGAAAAAAATATTCACTTTTTGACTGATATTTGAGGTTCGGTACTTCTTTTAATCGTCAAATTTGACATTCGCCGAGACATTTTGGATACACAATATCACCTGAAAATCAGAGTGTTTTTAGCTCCTGAAGGAAGTGATTTCTTGAAAAACCATGATATAAGATGCTTGGACCTGGGATTATTCTTTCTACATTTTTTTTAGGCAGTTTTCTTAAAAATGTAGTTAATTCAAAATCAAGGGATTTTACTTGACGGAAACGTGGCCGATTTGGTATAAATTATATTAGTGAAGCTTGTGCCTGCGTAGTCGAGTATCTATGGCTTGTATTCATCAAGCAGGTGCAATTCTGTTAGCTTTCCAAAGGAAGGAGTAGTTATTACTTGGGGGCATGGGTTTGCAGCAAAGCTCTGTGCTTCACAGTTGTATTTTAATTAACGAACCTTGTTTAACTTTTGAATGGATACTAATTATGAAAAAACGAAGAGGATTTACATTAATAGAGCTACTGGTCGTTATTGCCATTATTGCGCTGCTCATGGGCATCCTCATGCCGGCCCTGCAGCGGGTAAGGAAAATGGCGCGGGGTATTGCCTGTACGAGTAATCTGCGCAGTCTCATGATTGCCTGGCGAGTGTACACCGACAGCAACGACGACAAACTCGTGGCCTGCCAGGATGGTATGCCGGGTCGGCCGAATTGGATTTCTGGTAATTTGACCTTCACGTCAGACCCGGCCAACTGGGACCTTCGGAATAATCTGGTGGGGAGTCCGCTTTGGTCCTATGCAGGCGAGAACCCGAAAGTTTTTAAGTGTCCCGCGGATATGGCCAAAGTGACGAACAGCAAGGGGCAAAGGGTCCCGCGTGTTCGCAGTAACTCGATGAGTCAGGTCTTTGGCTATGGCGAGTGGTTGAACTCGAGTCCCTCCAGCCGGCAACAAAACGTTTGGCGCACTTACAGTAAGTTATCCGGCATCGTAAGTCCGGCCAGAACATGGGTCTTTGTGGACGAGCACCCGGACAGCATTAACGACGCTGCATTTGCCAATGCCTGTACCGATGCGTCAAACCCAACCGCCGCGAGAATCATCGACTATCCGGCCAGTTACCACGGCGGTGCTTGCGGATTTTCATTTGCCGACGGGCACTCCGTCATACATAAATGGGAGGGTACCAAGATAAAGGAAGCTCCCATATATTATGGGGTTGGAAGCCTTCAGCTTAACGTCCTCGCAGAAGACTCCTGGGTTGATGTCCAGTGGATGGCCGAAAACACCACGGTAAAGGTTAAGAAGTAAACCTAACGTCCTCTAAAAGTAGCGAGCTGACACAAAAGTTCACCCTGATCGTAGTCGGATAAGAAGTGAGGGGAGAAATCTGACACACAAAATTATTTTTGTATACGTATAGAGTGTGAATCGCACAAACTATTCGTCATTCCTGTGCAAGCAGGAATCCAGTTTTTTCAATTTTTCCACTTCTTTTTGAATTTTGATATGTAATTTTGCTAATCACTTTTAGATTTTTTATATTACTTGTCTTCTCTCGTCCCTCTTCCCTCGTTCTTTAAGTCCATAATCATATGACATCATATTCATTACCTAACGGCCAACTGTTAAACTGCATATGGCTGATTGTGAGCAAACCTCTACAGTAGATTACCGGCAGGTGTGTGTGGCCTCCGATTTACACACCGATGATCCCGTCAGCTTGAACCATTGGCTAAGCCGAACCTATTCCCTGGATGTTGACTTCTTCACTATCATAAGATGGCCAAGCCAACCAACACCAACCAAAATCCAAACTCCGGAAAAGATAATCCGTCCAATTGTATCTTCCTTCATCACCACCCCGAATGTGGGGATAGCTGCTACAATGAAGCCGATAATCGCCATCGTGATTGAAAATCGAGGAGAAATTTTTCGTTTTGACATTCTTCTTTCTCCCTTTCGTTAAAACAGTCCACCTAACTATATATATGCTTTCCGTATAGGACGACCGACCTCTTTTAGCCTCAGTATAACAACCCTTCACTCAATGTCTATACATAATCCCTTTATCTAAAATATTGTCATTGCGAAGGTGTGAAGCAGAGTTTACCCTCGATATTAGCTCACTTGCTTTAGCGTTTACCCTCGGTGTGAGCCTGCCTGCTTGTCTGCCGGGGGTCGGGGACGACAATCTTCATTCTTTGTTTGTCACCCTGAGCGAAGCATAGCTGAGTCGAATGGGTCTGGCCTGCAAAATAA
>JAVVFI010000164.1:0-11024 GCA_032250555.1 Sedimentisphaerales bacterium | reverse complement strand
AAACAGAGCCCCGAACGTAAGTGAGGGATCAAAAACGAAGGTTAATTGGCCGTTTCCGTACTTTTGGCGGTGGCATCAAAGAACGAGTTTTTCATTTGAAGTGTACTCAAATAAAAAACAAATGTATGATCAAATTAAATTTTCTTCTAATAAAAGTGTTTGTTGTTATTCAAACATACAATGCCGCAAGCTTAAATTTTAATTAGATATTCTCTTGAACAACAAATGGTTTTCTATAGTCCCTTGTTAAAAGTTTGTTAGCTCGTTTAGAAAATTTACCGATGAATCTTTCATTTTTAGAATTCATTTTAAGCCAGGGGCCAAGTACTGCAGGAGTTTTCTTTAGACTAACTCCATTTACTAAAAGATGTTTTTGGAAACGCTCGAAAGCTTCAAGTGATTCTTTTTCTCCCTGAATAACTTCTCTGATTTGATCGCTTGATGATTCTGCACCTATACGATAAGAAATATTTCCCATATGACAAAGACATGTAGATAGGTGGCCTTTGAGGATATCAGTCCTGATATCGTTGATATTTCTGCTTCTAACCGCATTTATGAAACTGGCCTGTGGTCCGGGACTGATTGATTTGAATCGTTTGACTACCTTTCCGTTATTGTTGTAAGCAATAAGATCTTTGAGGTTAACATAACCATTTTCACATTGAACTATAACGCCTGTGTTAGGAGAAGGGCTTTGGCGACCACTTTGCATAACCACACCATAACTACTGACAGAACGGAAGATATCCATATTAGAATCGCCTTCTTTTGTTGGCAGGCCTCTTACTTCGTAAATTATCGGAACATCGTCATATTCAAAAATGGTAATTTGTGTATTAGGCGTCTGGCCGTCATCATCATAGCCGAATCTTCCTCCGAGGCTCATAACTCTATCAGGTAATTTGCTTTTGCCTACTACCCATCGACATACGTCAAGTTGATGTGGTCCGTTATTGCCGATTTCACCGCAACCGGTTGACCAAACCCAGTGCCAGTCATAATGAAGATTTTTACGCATCAATGGTTCCTTGGGGGCAGGTCCACACCACAAATTATAATCAACCGACTCAGGGATCTTCTGTGGTCCAGATACTTTTCCCATGCTGCTGCGTCTCTTGTAGCAGAAGCCACGCACAACAAGGATCTTGCCGAGCTGTCCATGTTGAATATATCGAACCGCTTCAGTCAAACCTTCATTTGAACGAAGATCAAGATCTGCCTGAACGATACGATTATACTTACGTGATGCTTCGACCATTTTACGACCTTCAAAAATATTATGCGAAACCGGCTTTTCAACGCAGACATCTTTACCTGCCTGGCAGGCCCAAATGGTCACAAGCGCATGCCAATGATTGGGAGTTGCGGTCGAAACGACGTCTATGCTATTATCATCAAGGAGTTTACGCACATCAGAATATGCTTCTACTTTCTGATTTCGACCTTTGGACTCAGAAACACCACGGGAAAGAATATCACTGTCAGCATCGCACAGAGCAACGACACGCACTCCTGGGATTTTCAAATAAGCGTTAATGTGGGTTCTGCCGTGACCTCGAAAACCTACTACAGCGGCACGAATATCATTATTAGCACCGCGAACACGGGAAAATGGCATCGCCAGAGTAAAACTTGCTGCCATCGAATTTTTCAAAAAATATCGGCGTGTTAACTGTTTCATCATTAAGCTCCTGTCATTATAAATGAATTGTATAATTAAAGTATATTCCTGTGTTTGAGCTTTATGCTTAACGAAGAAAATGATAATAAAATACAATGCTTTGGTCAATTATTTTGAAAGGTGATTTGAGAACAGATATAATAATGGAATAAATTGAGTAGCGAAAGGGAACTTATATTATACACTATCAGCGCAAAGACTGATAATCAGCCTAAAAATAAGCAAAACAACAACTGTAAAATCCGCAGGAAATCTTCAATTGTGTATAATGTCCGTCGTCTGTTGAATCCCCGTCTAAAGATAGATTACTATGTCCCCGTTTGTTTCACAAAAAGAAGTATTTTACAGTTACGCTCTACCAAGTGTTTTCAGGTATCTCTTTGATTTGCGAAGTCCCATTCTGGAGGCCTTCTTTTTTACAGCATCGTTTGGCCGTCCCAATGCCTCGGAAATTTTGGCTGTGGGATTGCTTGGGAAAAGTTTCTTGAGCTTAGTCAATTCGCCTTTAGTCCACAAACCTTTGATTAATTTCTTTGTTTTCTTTTTCTTGGCCATAATGTGACTCCTTTTTACACTAAACGAACCTATGATATGCCACCCGCCTAAGGGACATATTAATGAGTGACTCTGCAATAATCAAACTATTTTAAAATTTATTTTTTAAACTATAATAATGTGACGCAGAAAAATTTGCCCTAATGTCCGGATCAGGCTAAAGAACGGATGAACCAGAAGAAAAAAATCAAATATTATGATTAAAATACAAAATTGTGTTAAACCGGCCAGAGAGTGTCCCTTGCTTAAGACGTATTTTACTTGAAAAAGCAAATAAGTTTTTGGCTGACAATGTCCGACATGATTTGTAATGAATCCGAATCGAGATCAACAACTTTTACCACATTTTCATAATCTCTTTCTGCAGGGACAAGATCGATCAGCAAATTGGGCATTTCTAAAAGCTTGTTCTTATTGAATACTACGTCTTCTTTTTGTGGAAACAGGGCTGCGTAAAAGATATCACTTTCAACCAGGTCCTGGAAGAAATGAGTACCGAAGGAAAGCTCCGGCATCAAATTTCCACCTTCGTAGGCTATCTCCATAAGCACAGAAATGTTATTGATTTCAGAAAAACTGACGGGAACACCCAAACTTGGCGTTGTTGTCCCCCACCTGCCCGGCCCGAGCAAAAGGGTCGGAGCCTTCTTTTTATCTGAAATCTGTCCATTCAGCTTGCCTATCAGCCTTGCTATGCTGTATTTTTGTGAAATCGGAGCTTCTACATATGCCTGCGGTTCGACATAAATAATTCTTTTGATCGGCTGCGAAATGCTTCCGCCCATGGTGTAGCCGTCGGAGGCAAAGAGGATTTTCTCTGATGCAATGTCTTCTGGGATTTCCACGCTTGCTACCAGACCTTTTGTTTGTAAAGGTCTGCACTGAACTAAATTGATCTTGAAAGAGCCGTTAGCAGCAAAATTTACCGTGAACTCTACATCAACGGGGTAATCATAATATCTTTCCAGTATCCCAAGCAGTTTCTGCATTACCTGTGGAAAATTAGTATTCGACAAGAATTTTTCAAATGTCAATACCCACGACCTTTGGCCTTTTATGCCCATCTCTTTCATTCTTCGGTCAGTATGACGATCAGGACTGGCCAACAGGTCTAATTGCATATCAAGATTTTCCTTCAAAAGCTCGATAAAGCGAACCGTCCTTAAGCAGTTTTGGCTTGTATCAAGAAGATCAACGCTGTGCTGCGAAAATCTTATTGCGTCTTCTCTGTTACCGTATGGGCGTAACAGCGGCTGATCCAGAGCGATAGTCTGTGGATAGTCGTCCTCAACCCGGTCCACCGCTCTTGTGCCAAGCCCGAAAACAAGTCTCAACATACCGGCTTTGGGGTCAAGGTCCTGGTTCCAGACGAACGTGTTGTATGAGACACCCACACCGGCCAGACATGGGAAAAAGTAATGTTTTTGATAGGAGCCCGATACTCGCTGGACAAGTAAAGCCATCTGTTCATCCTGCTGGTCAAGATTCCTTTGGAGACGATATGTAAGGGCGTTCTTATCCATAGTACTTGCATACACTCTCCTGACGGCCTCTTCGAACTCTCGATATCGTTGTTCTGGGTCACCCTGATTTACGAGGAATAAGCTTTCGTATTTTCCTGCAAACGCGTTGCCGAATGAATCTTCCAGCAAACTGCTTGATCGAACAATAATCGGCGACTGGCCGAAGTAATCTATTATTTCCTGAAACCGCTCACGAAGCAGGCCAGGGAATTTACCCCTCAGTAGATTTTCCCTGATTTCAGGGGCTGCTTCAAAGTAGCCTTCCTTTGTCTTTTGTCTCATGAGCAGCTTCCACCAGCCGTTCTCTACTATATAACTGTAAAAAACATCCGACCCGATATAGAATGAATCATGGGGTTCCAGGTACTGGTCCGAGTCGAATGAATTGTCATTTGCCAGAATTTTTTGTGCCAGAAGCATGCCGGCTGCCTTACCGCCGATGAAGCCGCTTCCAATCAGCCTGCTCTTAATATTCATCAAATCTTCGAGAGTAAAGCTGCTGTGGGCCAGGTCAGAAATTCTTTTTTCCCTGCCTACCATTATTCTGCAAAGCTCCCGAACCAGTTCTTTGGCGTCTTCTGAATTCGGAGCTGATTTCATCAAGCCGTCCGCCTTCATAAAAAGACGGTCCCAGTAATCCAGCGTTCTCGCCGAAAAGTTCAGACCCTGCTGGGAGATATGAGATAATAATTTGCTTGCATCGATGCTGCTTACTAATGGCGAAAATTCTTCTTCATGCTGCAGGTGAGGCAAAAACATGGTCGGTGAATATCGCCTCCATACTTTTAACGGGTGAACATAAGTATTTCCATCGAAGTTATACACATCCAGCAGCAACTGGGTAGTTTCACGGATCCGGGCGACAGTTTGAAAAGAATGATGATTTCGCAATATGGCAAAGTAAGCGATTGTATCCAGTTCGAAAAGATAAGGGCAGGTTACCATAAAGAAGTTGCCAACCATTAGATCAGTTGCCCAGGCGGCTAACAAATCGGAAAGGCAGTCAAAAACGTAATATGCCTCGATGCCTTCTTTTGAAATTATAGCATGAACGTGTGAGGAAAAACTCTCGAAACCGTCCTTTGAGTCAAGCTGGTAAACTGTTACATTCGGATCATTTTCAATGAGAGGCTTGTGTTGAGCAAATCTCATATAAACAATGTTTCGTTTGTCCTCTAACGCTTTTTTTACGTATGGAGTAACAAAGCGGCTGTAATCTTCAATGCTATCAACCTGCCAGACTACGTTGTCGCCCTTTTTCAAATCACAAAGTGTCGCATCAAGGCCTTTAAGGCCGGTACTTGCCCATGCGGTCATAAATCAACCTCTTTTCCTGCAGTATCGTTTGTAATCAATTCCCAACTCCTTTACTTTGTATCCTATTATTCGAGCTGTTGTTTTTAAATCGCGTGCTGTCGCGGCAAGGTTGCCGTTACAGCGTTTTAGTGCATCTACAATTATATCTCGTTCGAACAGATTGACCTTTTCCTGTAGCGAACCTATGCCAATAGTATCGGATGCATCTGATGTTTGCAGTGTCGGGGGAAGATGGTGACCGTGTATAACACCATCGGTACTCAACAGAACAGCCCTCTCAATACAGTTTTCCAGTTCCCGTACATTGCCCGGCCAATGATAAGCTACCATCATATTGATAGCCGGCGTGCTGATTCTTCGCACGTCTTTGTCCATCTTGGATGAATATTCTTCAACGAAATAGTCGGCCAGCAAAAGAATATCGTCTTTACGGTCTCGCAGGGGGGGCAGAAAAACTGGAAATACATTAACACGGTAGTAAAAATCCTGACGAAATGTCCCTTTGTCCATCGCTTTTTCTAAATCACGATTTGTGGCGACTATAATCCTGGCGTTCGTCTTTAAGGTATGATTGCTGCCTACTCGTTCGAATTGACGTTCCTGAAGTACCCGCAGGAGTTTGACTTGAGTAACCGGGGAAAAGTCCCCTATTTCGTCAAGAAATAATGTGCCGCATTCTGCTTCTTCAATACGTCCTTTTCGGCTCTTTAACGCCCCTGTAAAAGCGCCCTTTTCGTGGCCAAACAACTCACTTTCAAGCAGGTTCTCATTTAAAGCGGCGCAGTTTACCCTTACAAAAGGCTTGTCTGCCCTGGGGCTTAAATAATGAATCGCATGAGCCACCAGCTCTTTACCTGTGCCCGACTCACCGCGAATAAGAACGATTGTGTCACTGGCGGCGACCTGATGGATTTGACGATATACATCACGCATAGAACTGGAATTTCCTATAATGTTTTCCGGCCTGAAGCGGTCTTCAAGCTCGTGACGTAATCGCAGGTTCTCATCCTCAAGTTTCTGTTTTCGCATGGCTATTTCACGACGAATACGTACGTCATTTGCTACCATGCTTGCTATAATACTGAGGACACGCATATCTTCATCAAGCACAGCCGTCTCAACGAATAATCTGTCAACTGATATCGCTCCGATGACTTCCTGTCCAATTGAAATTGGAACACAAATAAAACTTATTTCCTCTTTGTTTACATTCCATCGTTCGAAACGATTGAGGAACAACGGCTCCTGAGATACCTTGGGAACGATTATCGCCTTGCCGGTTTGCATCACCTTTCCCGTGACGCCTTCACCCATTCGATATCGAATTTTGCGCGAGTTTTCCTGTGAAAGGTTGTGCGCCACTTCAATTCTGATTTCGCTGCCGTCAGGTCCCAGTAGTGTTACCGTGCCTCTGTTCAGCCCAAGTTCACTGTCAAGAACGTCCAGAACCTCGGCGAGGGATTGTTTCTGGTTTTTTACGACAGACAGAATATGGCTTATTTTGTAAAGAGTCTCCAATTCGTGCACATGACGCTCGGCGTGCGTTTCGCTATTTTGAAGATTAAAACTATTCGCTGACATAATTAAGTACCCATCATTTATATTTCATCATTATTATACTTCGTAATCGTATTATTCATAAAACAAATAAAACAAATATGTATTATAAGATAAAATGATATATTATTCGCAAATGATATATGTTATTATAATATAGCATGTTACAGCATATTATATAAACATATATATGTTTGTCGTTATATTTATTTCTGATAAATATAGAATATATCGCAATTACATATATGTCATTGCGTAGGAGTGGGCTACAGATATGTTGCTCGATATTTTGGTAATAGCTATCGCTAATCACTGCCGGTAGAGCTGTGCTTTAAATAGTCGTTATTAGCACTATTGGGCGGTATAACCGTCCGCTCCATAGGGGTCAATTTGCTTTAACTTTTTATTCTCCAGATTTCTGTAGCAATCGGGTAAATCAAATGATTTTAGTATGTCCGGCACAAGAGATGAAAGCGGCCATGTGTAAGTAACAGATTCTGCGATATCGGAGTATGAAGTCAAGGCATTTTTTAATGTAACCTGTTTGACCTGGTCTGACAAAACAGCAGCGAACGTTGCCGGAACTGTACCCCAGCCTTTAGCCACCAGGTGAACCTCATCATGACCATTGCTTTTAAGCCAGTTGATTACACGAAGCAAATCATGCGTTCTTTGTCCCGGATAGGGCCTGTCTAACATGATAGAGTGAATCGCATAGAAATAATCACTGCCGTAGGCAGTGAGAAATGAGTTCTCATTGCATGTATTCGGTTGTGATTCTCCGATGCCCCTGACATCACATGAATAGAAAGCGGAGTCGGGTTCGGCTTTAAGCAGCTCTTTGACAAGCGGTTCGTTACGGAGTTCGGCATCACTGGATTGATGTGAGACGTACAAGATAGCTCTTTTCTGCCCCTTCGGTGGTCGTGACATCAGCCGCTCATCAGAAAGGCGGTACACGACTGCAAGAATCCCCGGTTCAGTCTCAACTGTATATGTAGTCCAAAATTGCTTTGTGTATCGGCGAGAACTCCAGTTGCGAAGAATGCGATACTCGGGTGTTTCCTGATTAGATTGATTTCTGAGACGTAGCGAATTAACAATAAGCTGCTTTAGTGCGGATTCAGATAGATTTCTACGCCGCTTTTTGGCCAGTGCCTGTGATTTGGCTTTGGTATATGAATAAATCGGCCGGGAATCAAGATTGCAGACCTGTCCTTGCGGTGCGCAATAGAGAGTTTCATCTTTCTCGATAACAAGTTCCGGCTCGTCCCGTAAATCAGAGACACCAGTAGCACGGTTGAACCAGTTATACATAGCCTCACGGTTCTCCTGCGAATAACCGTGGTAGCCCGGGCCGATAAAGTGTCCGGCATTTTCTTTAGCTCCCAACAGACCATACAGACGGCTAAGCCGGCGATGCGCCTCTTCAAGCCCGCGGGCATCGAAGTAATCTTTTTCCTTGCCCAGAATTATTACCGGCTTCGGCGCCATAGCGGCGAGGAAATCGGAATGGTCCAGGCCCAGAGCCAGAGCCAGCGGCGGGCACTGCTCGGTATCTGCAGGAAGCTCGTTTTCCAGGTTGCGGCGGAACGTAATAACAAAACAGCTTGGAGCGGCCATTGTCCAGCGGCCTTCGACGCCGCACAGCCATGTCGTCATTGTGCCTCCGCCGGAGTTGCCGGTAACGCCGATATGTTTCGGATCGACTTCTTTACGACTCAGCAGATAGTCAAGGGCGCGTATGCCGTCCCAGGCTCGCCATGAGCCGATGAAATCACCCACCAGAAATTGCTGGTTACCGGCGTACAGATGCTCTCGGACACCGACGCCAATCTTTGATTTCAAATTTTCATCCGGGTATTGCAATCGCTCGCCTTGACCGATGGGATCATAAATTAACACGACGTAGCCTTGTTTTGCAAGCCCCTGAGAAAAGGCTTGATAAAATTCTGACGCCTTTCCGTTTGTCGAATGGCCGCAGGTTCCCACAACACCGGGTAACGGAAATTGCCGTCCCTTTGGTATATACAAATTTGCGGTTACAAGAAAATTGGGCCGGCTTTCAAAGATTATCTTCTCTATTTTGTAGTCATCCCTCTCGATGATACCGGTAATGCGCGGCTTAAGGGGTGTTTTTTCAGGCCACGGCCCGAAGCTCTGCTGTATCTTTTCACGAACGTCATTTACGTATGCCTGAGCGTCAGCTCGGGTATTCAGGGCTGCCCGCCGTTGATTTGCCTGCTGTTCGACCCGGCGTGCGGATTTAACGAAATATTCCTGAACCATACGGGGAAATCGATTGAGAGGTAAGATTGAATCATTATTAGAAGACGAAGATGCCAGGGCCGGACTGATATAAAAACAGGTTATTATTAAAGAAAAGATTAAGTTAATGTATGCGACTTCGTGGCTTGTCAATTTTCGGATTAATACTTTTGTAACAGCAGCAAAATTAAACATTTTAATCCTCCAGAAAAACTTTGTAGTTACTTTACGGTGTCCTTCAAAGCGTCTGCTTTACTTTCTTTTCTGACGGCGTGAGGAAGCCTTTTCCTTCACTATCGGCAGGGGTTTGTCGGCCAAAATATCCCTGAAGCTTTCCTTGGCTTTCAGTACCTCCGGGGCGGTCGAGTCGGTGACATCCTTGTAACCCGTTCCATCCCGGCTGTTGCCACAATCGTAGAAGCGCCCGGGATTGCCCGGGCCGTTATCCTCAAGCAGCCATCTTTTTGTTCGCAGTATCTGTCGGTCGCCAAGATAGCTGTATATCCACTCCCGCGTCGGACCTTTACGGCCTTGAAGCAGGGGGGCAAAACTTTGGCCGTCGATGATATGTTTTTTGGGCAATCGCGCCCCGGCGAAATCCGCCAGCGTCGGTAAAATGTCCGACAAATCCACCAATTCACCACTTACTCCCAGCCTTTTGACAATTCCCGGGCAATTGACAATCATCGGCACACGCGCTCCGAGTTCGTTCGTCTGGCCTTTGCCCTGGCCGCCTGTGCCATTGTCCCCTATAAAGAACACAACTGTATTTTCCCGCAGACCTGTTGATTCCAGCGCTTTGACTATCCGCCCGATTAGTTTGTCCATGTATTCTACGTTGGCCTTGAAGTTCTGACGTAAGTTTTTGAACTTCCCGTCCTCTGATTTCACTGTATCCGGCGTAACGTAGAAGGGGCCGTGGGTAAGGCACATCGGATAGTAAACGAAAAATGGCTTGTCCCTGTGTCGCTTGACGAAATCAATAATGAAGTTGGTGAAAATATCCGGGCCATAGTCGTCCGGACCGGTCGTCAGGTACTTTTTGTTTTTAACAATTGAAGGGTGCCAATACCGCGATGTTTTACCACCTTTTTTACCTTCCCAGCCACCGGTGTGCTTGATACCCAGTGGAAGATTATGCTTGTATGCCCACATGCAGTACTCGTCGAATCCGCACTCGTTTATCAGCGTCGGAATCTCGCCGCTGAGCTGCCACTTGCCTGAATGGGCAGTAGCGTAGCCCCGCTGCTTGAGCACTTGTGCGAATGTTACTTTCCGGCTTATATCGTCCACCGGTGAACCGGCTATCGGGCCACCCCGACGGCCTGGAAATTGAAAAATACCGTTGTGATGTCCATATTGGCCGGTCATTATCTCAAAACGGGTCGGATGGCAGATCGGTGTTGCATAGCAGGTTTCAAATTGCACACCGGTTTCGGCCAATTGATCCAGATTCGGAGTGCTATGTTCGGTGTTGCCATAGCAGCCTAATTCTTTTGCGCCCAAATCGTCGGCCATGATGACAATGAAGTTAAGCGGCCGCTTGTTTGAAGCGGCTGAAGCTATCGGCCGGCCCAATAGCATACCGGCCGCTGCCAATCCCATCGTTTTCAGGAACTGTCGTCGCTGCATAATATTGCCCTAATTAATGTCAGGTTTCGTTCTATCTATGAGTAATATCAAAAGTGCTTTTAAAATATGTCAGCCTTTGCAATTAAAACTGCTGCATTGGGGTATGCTTCGTCTGCTTTGAGCTGGCGAAGACTGGAGGCGGGGGGATTCGAACCCCTTCCGACACTTCCAACAGTTCTTTGCATATTACGAACAAAATCAATACAAAACCGGCACAAAAACTTGCAAATTCAGACACTTACAAAAACCATTATAACGACAAATTGAACAAAACCAATACAATTTACGAACAAGATAATAACAATTCCTTGCACAAAAAGTGTGCCATATGTGTGCACCAAAATCTACGGTTAAATAAGGCCGATCTTCCAGTTGAACTTCTAGAACTCATTTCTGTATGGCCTAGACTACCAGAACGCATTAAGAGTACGATTAAAGTTCTGATATTGTCGAAGAACACATGATTGATTATGAGTGGAAACGTTGTT
>JAVVFI010000163.1:0-11120 GCA_032250555.1 Sedimentisphaerales bacterium | reverse complement strand
AGAAAAGGAAGCGGCGGAAATTTTAGGAGAAAGTATCGAGTCGCTTGATAGTAGTGTCGAAGAATCGCTTAAAGAAATGACCAAAGAACTGGATGATTTTATCGAAAAACAAAAAAAGATCATGCAGGAAAGAGAAATGATAATGGATAAGCCGCCGGAAGATTTCAGTTCAGAGGATGAGGAGAAGCTGGAAGAGCTTGCAATGGACCAATCCAGGCTGGCGGAGGTTTTGTCGGATGTAGTGAATGATTTTACGAATATGGATTTGCTGGATTTCGGTGACGACGCGATGGTAGAGTCTATGAAAAGCCTCTACGAGGAAGCCGAGAAGCTTGCCGAACAAGCCATGGAAGCGGCAGATATGCGTCAAGCACGAGTGGATGCCCATCGGCTTGAAACCGAAGAGGTGGAGATGGCCGAGGAGTTGATGATAAACTGTGAGGCGACGCTTGGTTTTCATGACAACATACAATTTATCGCTGAGATTCCGGAGGATGAGCAGATGTTTGCGCCTTTGGCAGAATTGCCATCGGAACTCGAAGATCTTTTGTCTGATTTGATAACGACGGAAGAAGAGATGCGGCCGGAGGTGGAAGATATCGGCAGTTATCTTAATTCACTGGACCACACGGCGGGGCCGGTTTCAGATGGTACGATAAGCAGTACCAGTGCCAAGGGCAAGACCGGAGACCAGAGGCCGGAGGATAATGTCATTCAGGGCCGCAGTGGAGCCGGGCGTACGGGCATGTCCGATGGACAGTTGGTAGAGCCGGTAGCCAAGGCACTTTCTGATAATGAGTATGGTCTGAGGGAGCGAGCATCGAACACGCCTCTGGAAAGCGGGCAGGTCAAGGATGAGGACACGAAGGCACAGACTGGGGGGACAGGGCTTGGCAAGGGCAGTGACAGCACTACTATGTTCGGAGTGGGGGGTAAGCTACCTCCGAGTGTATTGGATAAGATGAAAGCTACAGAGGAAAAGCAGCTTAATATCCGTCAGTCAACAGAGGAGCTTGTGCTTAAGCTCGAAAGTCATAATCTGCCGACAATGGGACTTAAACAATCCATTCAGGCGATGAAAGGGGTGGAAGATTCTATCAATACTCGCAGCGGAGTGGGTATCCGAGGAGCTTACGATGAGGTTGTCAGCTCATTGAAGAAATCGCACCGGGCATTAGGCAGACAAATTGCGCTGCAATATGGCAGTGACGAAGCAGCGGGCAAGAAGCTCAATGAAATGCTTTCCGGACAGCAGCAGAATCGTTTTAAGGGTTATGAGCATATGATTAGTGCCTATTTCGAGGCGCTGGCACAGGGTAAAGATAAAGGAAGGAATAACGAAAAATAATAAAGGGACATTTTGGGATGTAGTTATAGTATGTTGAAAGTGGTCTTTTTAAAAAGATGGAATATGGGATTGATGTGTGGAGCAGCGATGGTTTTGCTTGTGTGCGATATCGGTTTGGCCTCTCAAAATGGAAGGTCAGTTCCATGGCATCTTGATAGTGCGGCATTTCGAATTCGCATTGAAAAAGACTCTGCTTACTCACAGGCACCTGATGTTCACCTGTCCGATTCGAGAAAATCAGAAGACAAAAGACAATGGAACGGTTCATACTACAGGCTCAATGGAAAGGTCTATAAAAAAGGCATCACTTTGTCGTGCCCAGGGCAGGCCACTTATAAACATAAGAAAGAGTACAGGCGTTTTGTAGCATTGGCGGGTCTAACCAGCATGGCCGATCCGAATATGTCTGTAAGGCTTGAGGTTTTTGCGGACAAAAGGAGAATTTACAAATCCGAACCGATAACCAAGTATATGCAGCCGATTGAAATTAATGTTGGTCTTCCATCAACAGCCAAGAACATTAAACTGGCAACGACCGGTACTGATGAGAACGGCCAGGGAAGGCTGAGACTTGTTGACGCGGGTTTTCTTTTGAGAGGGGAAAATCCGGAGGTTTCTTATGCGAAGCTGTATATGCCAGGATATGAAGCGAGGGATTATGAATCGGCTGTTTTTACCACTATAGGTCAAGAGGTACCCAGCCGGATTTTTCAGGCCCACCAAGATGGTTCTATGGAAATTCTGTTCGACAATTCCCTCGGCAGTACAATCTATTTTGTTTATCTTGTGCCGAAAAGTAAGTATAAACCTGCGCCCTCAGAGTGGGAACCGAAAGCGGGAGTAACCTTAGAGACGAGATATACAACGAAGAATTATTCTGAGTGTAAGACACTGCCTGGGTTATTGAAGGTGTGGAATACTAATGCCAAGCCTGTGGACAAGACTCTGGTTGATAACATTCACAATTCGTTTCCAATTCATCATTTACCAGATTTGAAAGGCAGTAAACCTCGCCTGGCACTATATCGGTATGAGGGTTTTTTCCGAGTTGAGAAGGCCGATCAGTATATCTTTGCTACGGCTTCGAATTGGGCATCGCATCTGTTTGTCGATGGTAAGCTTGTAATAAGCTGGCCGGGTGAACACAGTTACCGGTCAGGTATCAGGGGGCAAAAACAGGGTAAGGTTTCTTTGAAAGCGGGTGTACATAAGCTGGAATATCTGAACTACAGCCCGTGGGGCAAAATGTTTACATTAGCCGCATGGCAAAAGCCAAAGGAAAAATTAGGTATTATGGCCAGAGATGATTTTCTGCCTGTTGAAAGATTTGTGGCAACGGCTATTGGATATAAAGACATGGCTAAAGACGGCGGCAGTTTTAAATGGCAGGCAATTGATGACTGGCGACTGGACCAGGACAAAGAAGCTATGGTTCGTATGCGTTTTGATGTGATGGAAGCAAGGCAAGACGGTTATTATTCATACAGGTGGAAATTCGACGATGGGAAAATCGAGACCGGTAAAAGTATCGAGCATGTTTTTTTGCGGCCTCAAATACGTACGGTTATTCTTGAAATTCTCAAAGGCAGTAAAGTAGTTGCTGAAGTGAAGCAAAAAATCGATGTTCATGTGATACCGGATAAAATTCAGCTTGAACCGGGGAGTGAACAGACCTTTGAAAAAGCTGTATCAGACAGTGACTTTAACAAGGTGCCAATAGGTGATATTGTTAATTTGTATGCATTTGCCGAGGGGCTTGAGCGACAACAGTGGAAGCAGCGGGCGGTGGCGGCTTTAATGGATAGGATGGATGAGCTTGTATCGGATTCACAGCATTGGAATTTCTGCCTTGAATTGGGTCAATACCTGCGTTCGGCTCCGGTCAGGCAATATGAGCAGGCGTTGACACTTTTTAGTCGTCTTTCTGAACAATCAATAGGTAATACTTCGGTTTATCAAAGTGTGGGGGTTTCTCAGGCTGAATTGCTGGTGCAGTGTTTCGGAAAGGCCAAGGAGGCATTAAAGTTTTTAAACCAGCTCGAAAAGAGGAAAAAGTTAGATAAAAAAATTATGACTCGATTCAGAATTGCCCAGGCTGAGGCTCTGATTGCACTGGAGCAGATTGAGGAGGCAAGGGAAATACTTCAAAATCTGCAGGCAGCGAACAGTAACAAAGAGCAGGTTAAGGATGTTGGGATGCTGCGTCATGCGAGACAGTTGGCGGATAACACGGATGACCCGGAACAGCTTGATTATGCGATGGAGAATATCGAGAAAATAATTGCTGATGATCCGGTCAAGTTAGTGATGCCGAATTTGAACCTGATAAGGCTGGATATACATTTGGCACGGAAAGAATACTTAATCGCTTTTTATTTAGCTGAGCGGCTGAATAAGCTCGAATTAAGTAACTACTATCGGTCGCAGATTCTGGTCCGGCAGATAAAAGCACTCTGCGGTACCGAGGACGTGGAGCAGGCCAAGGTTATTTACGAGACCATGATGTCACACTATCCCTATAGCCCGGCGGTGGCAGAGGCCAAGAAAGCTATTGTTGAGACCGTTGTTGAGGGACAAAAACGGTAGCCATTATCCACTTAATTTCATATTTTGAAAATTACTCTATAGCGTCCATGGTTTTCTGTATTTGTAGTGCAATAAGTTATTAGCTTCTCTGTTATTAATGGCACGTTCTTTTATCGGGTCCCAATTGATTCGAGACTTTGTGGCCAGAGAGATATTTGCCAAGTGGGCAAAGGTTGTTGAGCGATGGCCAGTTTCCATATCACAATTCGTTTTTTTGCGGGTTTTCATGCAATCAAGGAAGTTCCGAATGTGCTGGACGGTAAGGTCGCCATCAATTCGTTTGCCTTCGAACGGTTTGATATCTGAGCCGCTATCCTGAAATTGCCCTGCTTTTGAAGGAGCGATTTTATAGCCGGCCTCTCCACTTGTGCCGGCGTAAAGGTTTCCGAGGGTGCCCCGGAACTCTACCTCTCCATCTATTAAGGCGGGACCTCCATTAGCTTCGTATTGGCCGAAAATAAGTAATGAGCCTGAGGGCATTTCGAAAATCACCTCCATCGTATCAGGAATTGTCCTGTCGTCATTGAGTGCAAATCTTCCACCATGAGCGGAAATTGAGACAGGCGCCTGCTCCGACAATACCCATCGCATAGCGTCGCAATAGTGCACACCCCAGTTGGCCATCTGAGAGGAATAAAGGTGCAGCCAGCGGAATTTGTATAGAGAGATATTGTTTTTGTATGGGCGTTCTGGCCTGGGGCCAAGCCACATATCCCAATCCAGGCCCTTCGGCGGGGCCGTATCGGGAAATTGGCCAATGCCGTTTGGATACATATTACTTATCCGGTAGGCCCGGGCTACCGTCACCTTGCCGATTTTACCCGCCTGAACATTTTCGGCGATTTGCATGTATGATTTGGAGGAGCGACGGTGAAGACCGACCTGGACTACTCTGTTATACCGCTTTGCAGCTTCAACCATTTTTCGTCCTTCATGTATTGTTATCGAAAGGGGTTTTTCGACATACACATCTTTACCGGCCTGACATGCCATTATAGCCTGAACTGCGTGCCAGTGGTCGGGTGTGGCAATAACTACCGCGTCTATGTCTTTACGGTCGAGCAGGCGGCGGAAATCCTTGTACCTTGCGACGTTGCGATTCAGTTTTTCAGTCATCTTCGGGACTCTGCCCCCCAAGGAATCTTTGAGCTTTTTATCGACTTTAGAATAATCTCTGGCGAGATACGGCTCGTAAACATCGCAAAGGGCTGCAACTTCCATATCATCCTGTTTTAAGAATCCGTTAAGAAGCTGTGAACCGCGGTTACCAATGCCAATAAAACCTACACGAATTTTATCATTGGCGCCCCTTGCCGAGCTAATTAGAGGTGTGCCTATAGCATTTAAGCCTAACGTGACCGAAGCAGCGGTGATGGTCGAATTTTTAAGGAATTTTCGTCTTGTAGTTTGTTGTTTGTTTTCATTCATTTTGTTATCTCCAAAATCTTTAGTATTTGCCTTCAAAAAGGAGTAGATGGAATTTCAGCGATTGTGCTTTACTTTTTCTTCCCAATCCTTGAGCAATGATTTTAATTTTTGCAGGTCTTGTTCTCTGGTGTTCAAGAGGTTATTTTTTTCAGCGGGATCTTTTTCGAGGTCGAAAAGATATTCTTTTATGTCATTGCCATCGCTGAGCCAGATATATTTCATAGTACCATCCCTGACTGCTTTTCTTGTCCTTTCTCCTCTTCGAGCACGCCAGAAAAGCGTGCGTTTTTGAGGCGGCTTGTTAGTTTCTATGGCTCTTAAAATATCCATGCCGTCAAATGGACGGTCTTTTGGGGGTTTGGTACCAGCGACTCTTACAATAGACCGGGAAAAATCCAAAGTTATACAAGCCTGGTGGAATATTGTACCAGCAGGTATTACGCCGGGCCATTTCACGATGCATGGAACTCTTATGCCGCCTTCGAAAAGGTTTCCTTTATAGCCGGAGTAAGGTGAGTTATTGCCTTTGTTGTTGGCACCATTATCGCTCATAAAGATAACGAGGGTATTATCCGTAACATTTCTATCCTGTAAAGCTTCCAGTATCTTCCCGATGCCCTCATCCATACGTTCAACCATTTCGATGTATGTTTCTCTGGAGCCTTTGTTGTAGTCGGCCTGCGCAACGGGCTCGTCCTTTTTATCGTTAGGTCCCTGGTAAGGAGTGTGAGGTGAGGTATATGGAACATAAAGGAAAAAAGGGCTGCTCCGGGGGCGTTGAATAAATTTGACTGCCTCATCGGTGATAAGGTCGGTAAGGTAGCCTTCCCGTTTGATAGTACTGTCATTTTGATAAAGAGCCGGTTGGCCTGTGTATTCGCAGTGGTGGAAATAATCGACGGCTCCGCCCACCGGGCCGAACCAGTAATCGAAGCCATGCCTTAGAGGAAAGAATTTCTTCTCATATCCAAGGTGCCATTTGCCGCAAATTGCCGTTGCGTAACCTGCATCTTTCAGCATTCGGGCGATGGTTGTCTGCTGGGCGGGAAGGCCCATATCGTTTGTCTGGCGCAGACGGATGGCATCATCGTAACGGCCTACATTGCCGATACCAAGGGCACATTCAAGACCTCCGACGCGGTGTTGATAACGGCCTGTCAGCAGGGCGGTTCTGGTAGGAGTACATTCGGGGGCGTTGGAATAGAATGTTGTAAACCTGACGCCTTCGGCTGCCAGGCTATCGACAGCGGTGGTACGAATGTCTGTGCAGCCATAACTTCCGAGGTCTCCGTATCCCAGGTCATCGGCCATAATAAGAACAATATTTGGAACTCGTTGATTTGAGGAAGCTCCAAAATGACATCCGGTGGAAACAGCACCAAGAGTGGTAAGTCCCGCGGTTTGAGCCAGAAACTGGCGCCTTGTGATTGGCTTCGCCATAATAATGTTCCTTTAAATGGAAGAGTATGAAGATGTCCTATGTTTCCTATTGTAGGGGTGTCTAAGACAATCGAAAAGGTAAATTTTTGGCTCTTCTGCAATAAAATTCGTGAAAGTTGGTTGTTTTTCGGGTATTTTATTATGTTTAGTGTGTTTCGAATTAGATTTATTTTAACTATTTAAGGCAGAGGATTAAATTGAAGGCTTTAATTCATACTAAACCATATTGTTTTGAGTATTCAGATTTTCCAGACCCTACCGTGTGTGATGATGAAGTGCTGATTCGCGTCAAGGCTTGCGGAATTTGCGGTTCGGACGTTCATGGCTTTACCGGCAAGACGGGCCGAAGACTTCCTCCTTTGATTATGGGCCATGAGGCGGCTGGTGTTGTGGAAAATACCGGTAAGAATGTAAATGGTTTTGAAAAGGGCGACAGAGTTTGCTTTGATTCGACGGTATATTGCAATAAATGCCAGCCCTGCCGGGCCGGTTTATATAATCGCTGTGACAAACGACAGGTATTGGGAGTTTCCACGCCGGAGTTTAAGAGACACGGAGCATTTGCTGAATATGTGGCTGTACCTTCGTGGATTGTCTTTAAGATACCTGACAATATGTCATTTATTCAGGCGGCTTTTTTGGAGCCTGCGTCAATAGGTACGCACGCCGGGAACAGACCACCTATATCTTCTGAAGATACTGTTGTGGTTATTGGAGGCGGAACAATCGGGCTTTTTGTTATGCAGGCGGCCAAGCTAAGAGGCGCGGCCAAGGTCGTTGTAGTTGATATTAATGAATTTCGGCTTGGTTTGGCAAGCAAACTGGGAGCGGATAAGGTTATCAATCCATTGAACTCCGACCTAAGAGAAATGGTTTTTAAGGAGACACAAGGCAAGGGGGCGGATGTTACTTTCGAGGTCGTTGGATACGCCAAGACTTTCCGGGATGGAATATCAATTACAAAAACCGGTGGACATGTTATTGCTGTTGGTAATCTGGAACAAACCGCTGAATTCAATCTACAGGAATTAGTCGCAAGAGAGCTGACTTTCAGGGGTTCTTATGCCAGTTCGGGTGAATTTAGTGAATGTATAGGTCTTGTAGCTTCCGGTAAGATTAATATTGAGCCGTTAATCAGCGATGTTTTACCTTTGAAAGACGGCCCGAGTGCTTTTGAACGTTTGCACAAGGCCGAGGAAAATTTACTGAAAATTGTTTTAGAGCCGTAAAATTGAGGAGCTTAGGATGCAGGATCTTTTTAATCTTTCGGGCAAAGTGGCAATTGTGACCGGAACAAGCCGTGGTTTAGGTCAGTATTTTGCACGGGCACTAGCCAAGGCCGGCGCTGATCTGGTTATTACCAGCAGGGATTTGTCGAGACTGACCGAATTCAAGCAGGAAATAGAATCTTTGGGCAGGAAGGCATTAGCGGTTAAGCTGGATGTGCTCTCACAGAGTGATATTGATAATATGGTTCAGGCTACCATGAAAGAATATGGAAAAATTGATATTCTGGTTAACAATGCCGGTTTAAATATTCGAAATCCCAGTATTAAATTTTCTCCAGAGGATTGGGATACTGTATTGGATACTAATCTAAAGGGGAGTTTTTTCTGCGCTCAGGCTGTTGCGAAGGAGATGATAAAAAGAAACTACGGCAGAATAATAAACATGGGTTCGTGTACATGTGTTTTCGGTATGGAAGGTATAGCTCCTTATACCGCAAGCCGGGGTGCTGTTTTGTTAATGACCAGAAGCCTGGCTGCTGAATGGGGCAGGTTCGGAATCACGGTCAACGTGTTGGCTCCGGGCTGGTTTAAGACGGCGCAAAACGCAGTGTTATATGAAAATAAAGATTGGCTGAAATATATCACGGATCGCATTCCTTTGAATCGTCCCGGTAAGCCAAATGACCTTGATGGTACGGTTGTCTTTTTGGCTTCGGATGCCAGCGAATATATAACGGGCCAGATAATATTGGTTGATGGCGGATTTACTACAGGGGCGACAAAAGCAAATGTCTGAGAAATTCGGATTGATTATTTGTTAGGGAGGTGCATATGAATTTACGAGGTGTTGTTCTTGCCGGCGGCACAGGTTCTCGCCTTAGGCCGTTGACCAAGGTTACAAATAAGCATCTTCTTGGCATTGGGCAAAAGCCGATGATATATTACCCCATTGAGAAACTCACTTCTATCGGCATTGAGGAAATCCTCATCGTAACAGGCCTCGAACATATGGGGGATGTTGTTAACCTGCTGGGATCGGGAAAAGATTTTGGCTGTCGGTTTACTTATAAAGTTCAGGACGAAGCTGGTGGAATTGCCCAGGCTTTAGCGTTAGCAGAGAATTTTGCACAAGATCAGCCTATGGTTGTTATCCTTGGTGACAATATTTTTGAAAGCAGCCTTAAAAATTATGTCGATAAATTCGTTGCCCAGAAAACCGGCGCGAGAATACTCATTAGGAAGGTAGATGATCCACGGCGTTTTGGCGTTGCAGAACTGTCTGACGGCAAGGTTATTGGTATTGAAGAAAAGCCTAAAGAACCGAAATCGGAATACGCTGTAACCGGTATATATTTTTACGATGCACAAGTTTTTGAGATAATACGGACCCTCAAACCGTCAGCTCGGGGTGAGCTTGAAATTACTCATGTTAATTACGCTTATATTGAAAAAGATCAGTTGGCTTATGATGTTCTCGATGGTTGGTGGACGGATGCAGGTACATTTGAGTCGCTTGGTCGTGCCAATGAATTAGTTGCAAAGAAACCTCCACAATAACAAGAGATATCAGCATACAATGAAAGTTAAAGAGACGAAATTACCGGGAGTGCTCATATTAGAGCCAGCAGTATTTACCGATGAGAGGGGATTCTTTTTGGAAACCTGGAGCAGCAGTCGTTATGAGGAAGCGGGTGTAAAGGGCCCCTTTGTGCAGGACAATGTTTCGTTTTCGAAAAAAGGAGTTTTGCGCGGTTTACATTTTCAATATCCTCAATCACAAGGTAAGTTGGTCCAGGTTTTAGCGGGTGAGGTCGTAGATGTTGCTGTCGATATTCGTCAAGACTCACCGACTTTTGGCCAGTGGGTCAGTGCGATACTTTCCAACGCGAACCACAGACAGATATATATTCCATCGGGTTTTGCTCATGGGTATTGTGTTACAAGCCAGACCGCAGTGTTTTCATATAAGTGCACTGATTTTTATGATCCGGGGAGTGAAGGCGGGATTATCTGGAATGATCCCGATATTAATATTGACTGGCCGATGGAGGAACCTATCTTATCGTCAAAAGACACAGACTATCCCAGACTTAAAGATATTCGACCTGAGAAGCTGCCGCGTATGGGGAGTCTATGATGTCAACTAATGATAGTATGATTGCAATTCTCGGCGGTCGGGGGATGCTTGGTACGGACCTGGCGAAAATATGTGGACAAGAGGGCTTTGATGTTAAAGTATTTGATTTACCGGAATTTGATATAACCGACACTCAACAGTTAAAAGAAGCCGTTGGTGGCGCGAAAATAATCGTCAACTGTGCAGCTTATACTAATGTTGACGGGGCTGAGAGCGAAACCAAATTAGCTCATCAGGTTAATGCCGAAGCGGCAGGGCGGCTGGGTGTTCTGGTGAAAGAAGCTGATGCATGGTTGCTCCACGTCAGCACGGATTTTGTTTTTGACGGCCATTTAGACAGACCTTATGTTGAGACCGACGTCCCAAATCCTATAAATGAATATGGCAGGAGTAAACTGGCAGGGGAACAGCTCCTGGGCGACAGCGGTTGCCGGCATTGCATACTGCGTTTGGAGTGGACATACGGCCAGGCAGGGCAAAACTTTGTAACCAAGTTAATACGGCATGCAACAACGAAAAAAGAGTTAAAAGTTGTTGATGACCAGATTGGTTCGCCAACGGCTACGACTGAAGTTGCGAAGGTTATCTGCAAATTATTGCCATTAAAACCAGAGGAAGTGTTTCATTTCGCAAGTTCCGGTTATGTCAGCCGATATGGAATGGCGGAGTTTATATTTGACAAGCTCTCGAAGGATGTTAACCTGTTAGCCTGTAAAACAAGTGATTACGCCAGTTCTGCTGTAAGACCGCTAAACAGCCGGTTCGATTGCAGCAAGATTGAAGCTTTGCTTGAAGAGCCGATTGAATCCTGGCAGATTCCGTTGGAGCGTTTTTTGAGGCAATTATGAAGAAGATTCTGGTTACAGGTGGTGCAGGATTTATAGGCAGCAATTTTGTGCGGATGGTGCTTTCTGAGCATTCTAATTGTTTTGTGGTCAATCTCGACAAGCTG
>JAVVFI010000162.1:0-11234 GCA_032250555.1 Sedimentisphaerales bacterium | reverse complement strand
GTCACTGAACCTGTCCGAGCAACAAAAGAAAAGCTGGGTAGGGTAGTTCGCAGTTCTGAAAAAATATCCGTCAAGATGCCCATTACCATGGCCACGCCCAAACCCGGCCAATCCCCAGGATATCAGCAGCCATGGCAGACTGAACGCGAGTAATATTGAGGATACATAGCGAAAATGCTATGGTTAAATAAGCTTCTATGACGTACCAAAGCTGTCGAAAAATGTTGACATCGAGAAGCAATTGTGTTATTATTGGACTTATAGCTTGCAGGAGTTCTTTATTTAGGTGTTCTTAGTAAAGTTCATGTCGTATAGGCATACATCTGTTGATTCTAGTCTTCAAGAACTGGCAATAAATATTTTTTGATATTTCAGGTTGTTTTGCTGAAATTTTATTAAGAAAAGTACAGAGTTGTGTGTGGAAACTATGTACTTAAAAGTGGCTTTGTTACTTTTAATCTGTTGTTAGCTTTCTAAGGAAAGGAGGTAATAGCAAAAAGCGAGTATTCATATTGAACAAGAATAGATTGAATGCAATACAGCTGACAATATTATCAATCATTATATTTGAAGGAGGATTATTATGTTTAGAAAATTGATTTTTGTATTATCTCTTATTTTTGCGTTGAGTTTGGTTGGCAGGGTTCCTGCTCAAGACGTGGTTATCCCCAGCCCGGGATCCATGCCGAAGCTCGATGGCAATATCGATGAAGTGTGGTATTTTTCCACAGAACAGGCGATAGACACCAGTCAAGTAGGATCAGCCCCAAGTTCCCCTGCAGATGGCTCTGGTACATGGCGGGCCCTCTGGAACTGGGAAAATCTGTATGTGCTGGTTCAGGTGAATGATGATGCTCTGACTAACGATTCCGGGGGGGGCGACAATAAATGGAACGATGACAGTGTCGAAATCTATGTCGATGGTGACAATAGCAAAGATTCTTCAGTGGGCGCAAATGACCACCAGTATACCTTTAGATGGAATAATGAAGAATTGGAAGAACCAAGTGCAATCCACAACGGAGCTCCAAGTTTAGTGGGTGTTGAATACGCTGTAGTTACTACCGACGTGGGTTATCTTTTGGAAGTTAAACTACCGTGGATGAGCATAATGGGTGAGGCGGCAACGCCCGGCCAGGAGATTGGTTTCGATGTGTGGATTAATGATGATGACGACGGTACCGATCGAGACTCACAGATTTCCTGGTATTCAACAGATGGAAATGGGTGGCAGGATCCAAGTGTTTGGGCGACTGCTGTACTCGAAGCGAGTGAAAAGGCTGCTAATCCCACCCCTGCTGATGGTACCATCCATGGGGAGACATGGGTAAGTCTTGGCTGGCTGGGGGCGCCTGCTGCTGTCTCACACGATGTGTACTTTGGTGAAAATCCCGCTGATGTGGAGGCTGGTACAGGAGACACTTTCCAGGGCAATCAAACCGCAACATTTTTAGTTTTCGGTTTTCCGGGATTTGCTTTTCCTGAAGGTCTTATTCCGGGCACTACTTATTACTGGAAGATTGATGAGGTTAGTGCCGACGGTACAAAAAAAACAGGTGATTTGTGGAGTTTTATAGTTCCTCCAAAATCGGCCTATGGACCCAACCCGGCTGATAACGGCAAATTTGTGCCTCGGAATGTAACTCTAAGCTGGACACCAGGCGATGATGCGAAATTGCACACCGTGTACTTCGGTGATGATTTTGATAGTGTGAGCAGCGCTACCGGAGGAACTCAAATAGGGGTTACAACCTATACTCCGGGTACTCTTGAATACGAGAAGACCTACTACTGGCGGGTTGATGAGTATGATGGTATCACCGAATATACAGGTGACGTCTGGAGCTTTAAGACGGCAAAAAATGGTGGGGGGGTGCGAGCAGAATACTTTGGCGATGAGCAATTGAATAATTCCGTTTTGACTCGAATAGATCCTCAAATCAACTTTAACTGGGGCGATCCAGGTTCACCGGATCCGGCCATCGGTGAGGATAGCTTCTCAGTCAGATGGACTGGTGAGGTAGAAGCAGGATATACTGAGACCTACACCTTCTATCCCAAGACCGATGATGGTGTACGGTTGTGGGTAGGGGGTAAACAGCTTGTTGATTCCTGGGAAACGGTTCCACTATACCCAAAAGAGCACAGTGGAACGATTAACTTTATCGAAGGTAGCACCTATAGGATCGTTATGGAGTATTTTGAAAGTTCCGCTAATGCGATAGCAGAGCTTCGTTGGGAAAGCCCATCTACCCCGAAGCAGCTCATTCCGCAGGCTGCATTCTCGCTGCCTATAAAAGCCGGTAATCCGAATCCGAGTAACGGCGGTGCAGATGTAAAGCACACTCCAATGCTCACATGGGTGGCAGGCAATGATGCCGTTTCACACGAAGTGTACTTCGGCACAGATGAAGAAGCCGTGAAGAATGCCACCAAAGCCTCGCCGGAGCATAAAGGTACAAAGGCGCTTGGTGACGAGAGCCATGATCCCGGACAACTCGAATGGAACACTACTTATTACTGGCGAGTGGATGAGGTCGAGGACGGCGGTACGATACAGACAGGCAACATCTGGTGCTTTACTACGGCCAACTTCCTTATCATTGATGATTTTGAGAGCTATAATGATATCAATGAAGGTGAGCCAGGGAGCAATAGGATATATCTCGCTTGGCTGGATGGATTCGACAACCCGGCCGTAAACGGTTCTGTAGTTGGTAACGCCAATCCTCCCCTTGCAGAGCAGACTATCGTCCACAGTGGTAATCAATCGATGCCGATGTCCTATGACAATGCTGTCGGGAAATCAGAGGCGACCTTGACGTTGGCTTCCAATCGCGACTGGACTGTGAAAGGTGTTGATACTTTGGCAATTTGGTACATAGGTGATACTGCAAATGTGCCTGAGACAATGTACGTTGCTCTCAATGATAGCGCTGTGGTTACTAATGATAATCCTGATGCAGCACTGGCAACTTCTTGGACCGAGTGGCTTATCCCGCTGCAGACCTTTGCCGACCAGGGCGTGAACCTTGCCAATGTAACTTCGATTACTCTTGGCTTTGGTAACAGGAACAATCCGATAGCTGGTGGTGTAGGTATAATGTACATTGATGATATTCGACTGTATGCTCCGACACCATAATCAGGATGAGTTGCTAAGTAAAATTACGGATAGCATAACTGATTTGTAAATTTGGGGCCTATATCAGCATATTTGGTATAGGCCCCTTTTGTTTCCACAGATAATAAATTTGATGATTGACTTACGTGAAAGGATCGAAAATGTCAAAGCGTTTGAGAGTTGGTGTTGCAATTGTAGCGATTCTGTTTCTGTGTCTGCCGGTACTCGGCCAGCAGGAAGGGCAGGGCGGCAGTCGGGGTGGCGGTTCGATTGGAGGTAATGGATATCGCGAAGGGGCAGATTATGTGGTCAAGCGGCTGAACCTGCGCCGCAGAAGCGTTGTTGCGGATATCGGGGCTGGTGACGGTTGGTGGTCGTCGAAGATGGCTGAGAAACTCGGGCCCAAAGGGATAATCCACGCCGGCGAAATCGATCAGAAGAAAGTCGACGCGATGAAGGAGAAGTGGGAGGCCGTACCTCAGATCAAACCGTATTTGTGCCCGACAGATGGGACCGGCCGGGAGGAAAACTCATGCGATTTGGTGTTTATTTCAAAGACATATCACCACTTTAACAAGGGTACTCACATAGATTACCTTAGGCATCTGAAAAAGGTAGTCAAGCCTTCTGGGCGAGTAGTGATCATTGAGCTTCATGCTGACCTTGCAAGTGGGCGTGGTAAAGAGCACGCCTGGCAGCCTGGCCTCTTAGGCCAGCAGGCAGAGCAGGCTGGATGGATGCTGCTCCGATGTGAGCTAATCCCGGGCAGCGATCACTTCATGGCAACGTTCGTCAAACCGGAGGCTTTCGCCGAGAAACTCTCAAAACGACTTACGGCCGCAAAGACAAAGCAATCCAAAGGCGATCAATAAGCCTGCTCTTATTGTTGAATATTGTAATAATATACCAGTGAAGAGTAATTGGCCGGTGTATCGTTATGATTACCGTGTTCAGTGGAAATAGTTATCGATTGTTTAAAGTGAATTTTACCCGGCCAAAAGCGGTAAACAGTAGTTGATCCGTTTACCTGTCCAAAAACGTCAATCAGATTCTTTGTCTTGGGTTGACCGAACAGTGGCAGGGAATAGGGATTGGTCAGCCAGAAAGTTGACCAGCCGCCCTGATATTCGTCCTCATGACCCGTGCCGTGGAAACGTGGCTTCTCTTCGCCATCGATATAAATACGCATATCGCCTTCCCACCACCGCTTCTTGTCGGCTTTGACCGGCTCTACTGTCATTATCTGGCCGACGATTGCCCCCGCACCTTTGTAGTCGAACAGGACATAGTCTTTTAGCTCTACAATTGGCCATGAATTGTTATACTCGGCACCGAAGTATCCGATGCTTGCACCTTTCTGCTCTTTTGGGAATCGAGTTGTGTAGCCAACATCGCAAAAGAATTCTCCTCCGGCTTCATAGCTTCTGTTTTGAACAGTTATACGGATAGCGTTCTTGAATGGAATAGGAAAATAGCAGTAATAACTCCCTGAGCTGGACATGCCCACAAAAAGACCCCTGACATCCGTCTCACCAAGTCCCGAACCGAAGAAAGGACCGATAGGTACATCTACGCTTGGCCGTTCATGATTATCATAAAAAATCCTCAGGTTAAAATGGTTCAATGCGTAAGCATCCGGGCTGTAGAGAGGATTGATTTTAATATACTGAATTGTCCCGCCGTGATTTAATGATATAAGTTCCGCTTCTGGTGATTTTCCACGCCCCGCAGTATCCAGTGAGATTGTTTTACTGATTGCCCGGATATCTTCTGCAACCGGTTTCGGGTCGCTGCCGCAGCGCTGGAAAAGATCGATCTGTTTCGAATAGTCAGTCTGGTTTGTCCAGGAGGTAAGTGAGACGCCCCTGTACAGTTGATAATACATATTATAAAAGCCGACGGTTTTTTCAGTCGTTATTTTAAGCCTCCTGGAAAAAGGTATCGGATTCGAGCAGCTAAAGCCTCCGCTCGATATAAAAGAATGAGTTACCAGTGGATAAACAAAAGGCTTGTGCAGGCCGCTGAATAATTCTTTCGCCTCGTATTCGATACGCGGCGTCTTCTCTCCGTCGAAATAAAATCGTATCTTCCCCCAGTGTAAATTACGCCCGCTGCCTGTAAACCAGAAGTTATAAACACACCCGGGGCCGTCTTCTTCAAAGATAACATGCTCGCCTTTATCGTCTATGTACAACTGAGAATAAGTTCCTCGAAAACCATCGTCATTCCCGCCTGTTCGGTCATAGCTGGAAAGGTAATACGACTGAGCGTTAGAATAGATATATGGCAGCAATGATAGGTCATTATAAAATTCCGTACCGACGGGCTGGGCCTGCAAATTTCCGGCAACAACTGCTAAAAAAACTGTAAAAAAAATGATTCTGTTAAGCATATTTCACCTGATATTATCTATCTCAATGTATCTGATTATTTGATTATCTCGACAGTCAAGATACCAGATAAGTTATCAAATGCAACCAAATTTAGTGGCATCCCTATTGACGTTTCAGCAGTTCTCGCCTTCGCTCCACATAATAGAGATATGTCTGATAAGAAACATCGGGGGGAACATAATGGTCCAGCATAGGGATATACGCGCCTTGCTCCAACACAGGTTGCACCCGCCTCAACTCAGAGTCAACTCCTTCACGTCCACTGGCAATGGCACGCTTGTCCAATCCGCCTATCAATGTACAGTTCGGGTGTTTTTGTCTGAGAAGTACCGGATCGCATCCGGCCGCAATCTCACAAGGGTGCATACCATCTATCCCGGCTTCCAGAAAAATCGGCAGCAAATCGTTTCCTCGTCCATCTGTATCTACCATTATGAGTTTGACACCGCCGGCTCGTAAATAAGATACTAACTTCTTGTATGCAGGCAGCATGTAATCACGAACAAGCTTCGGTGAAATAATTGGTGCAGTCTTGTAGGCCATATCTTCCCAAATCTGAACGAAATCCAGACAGCCTGTCGATAATACTCGTTTAAACAAGTCTTTTCCGAATTGCAGTCTGTCAGTGATTATTCGCCTTACAAATTGTGGTTGATCGTAAAATGCCATGCTCCAGTTTTCTAATCCCATGTAGTTTCTTGGAAAACCGAAAAAGCCTCTGAAATTTACACCTATTATCTCTCCCCGCTTTCGCCGCCAACGCAGCTCTTCGTCAAAGTTCTCACAGTATCGCCCCGGATCCGCTCCGTCCAGACGCGGCAAAAGATTCGTATAGTCTGCTTCATTCTCAATCGGGAATCGAATAAAGTTAGGAATAGTCTTGTGGCTCTTGCGTTGGCGAAAGATTACTCCGTTCGCATCGGATATAACCTGCTCTTCCTCTGTTTCTTCGAGTATCTTCTCTTCGAAGGGTGGATATATTTCGTGGTTGATTTCAAGCCAGTTAATGTTGAAGCTGCGATCAAGCCGCAGGTAATCCTCAAGATGTCGAAGGGATGTGACCCACTTGGGAAGTCCTTCCTGGTGCCAACGCTCAATGGTTTCCGGCCAAACGCCCATCTCCATCAGGGGAATTCGGTCAACAGGCTGAAAATGCATATACCGCAGAAAGCGTTCGCGTTCGTTCATATTTTTTCTGATTGCATCATTAATTCCCATTGCTTAATTTGGTGATGGGAGTTAACAGTATTTTTCTGAATTCAACTTCGGAGCCTTCCGCCTGCAAAGCGATCTGCCCTTTATTCGCAGTACAATCAAATCCATGGTTGACAAGATCACCGTTTACCCAGACTTTAATAGAGTTGCCAAAGCATTCCATAATCATAGTATTCCATTCGCCGGCCGGTTTTTCGGAGCCGTCAGTCAGATTTAGAATTCGACGTTTCTTGCCTTCTGTTATACCCCACTCTTCTCTGGGCCCGCGCCGTTCCTCCATGTTGGGTACAGTAATATCTTCGACAATACACCAGAAGTCACCTGCGTTCTGGTGGAACATCTGCACTTCAATAGATGCGGGGAACATACTGTAAAGGGCACGTGGCGTTGAAGCGTGAACAAGAACACCGCAGTTCCCGGGCTTTGCTGCAAAACGGTATTCAACTTCGAGTCGGTAGTCCTGATAGACTGCGTCGGTGATGATGTGCCCGTTTGGATTGCCTAAGCTGACCAGCAAACCGTTACGAACAATGAACGGGCTGTTCACACTTGGATCATTGTCCATCTTGGGAACATCGACGTGCCATCCATTTAAGTCACTGCCGTTGAAAAGATTTACCGATTGACGTTGTGACAGAGCTTTACATGATAGGCTGGCCGTTAATACGATGGATACTATGATGAGCTTTTTCATAATGTCGTTCCTTTATTCTGTTAGTAGTAATTAGGATTTTATTTACAGACTTCTGACAAAAGCAGGATCATAAGAAATGGATTACCGAATCAAGTATGTCTAAGGCCAAAATATTACCATTATCTGCGGGAACTTTTTTACGATCCTGTAATCAACAGCTTTATATATAGTAACATATTGATGGAAAAAAACACAACTATTTCTTCTCAGAAGTAAGATTGATCACAAGCGGTAGAAGATACCGGAAGATATATAGTGGTATTGGTAGGATAAATATGCTATTCTTAAATATATTTTTGGAGATGTATATGTATGGATTTGAGCCGTAAGCTCCAGCGTTATCAATGATGGAGGTTTTGCAATGAACGAATCAACCACACGTCGTGATTTTCTAAAGACCATGGGATTAGCCGCCGCATCGCAGATAATGCCGTCGATGTCATTTGCCCGCGGGACCGCACCAAGGCGCCCGAACATTCTGATAATACACGCCGACGAACACAGAATAGACTGTCTCGGTGCCTACGGAAACACCGATATTAAGACACCTAATATCGATGGACTCGCCGCAGACGGTGTTCGCTACGACAACAGCTTTTGTCCTTTCCCCGTATGCACACCATCGCGGTATTCGCTTCTTTGCGGCCAATACGTCCACGAACACCGTGGATGGACAAATCGCTGTACGCTCGCTCCGCACATTGGCACATTTCCAAAAATATTAAAGAAGGCCGGCTACCGCACAAAGGCGGTCGGCAAGATGCACTTTACCCCAACCTATCTGGACGTGGGATTCAGTGAGTTGCTCCTGGCCGAGCAGGATGGTCCCGGAAGGTGGGATGACGACTATCATCGTGACCTGATGCGCCAGGGACTCGTGGACCACAACGATATCGAAGATCAGTTGAGTGAGTATCGAAAGTACGCACCCAAAAAATATTGGGATACCTGCGGCGCCCTAATCTCCAATCTGCCGGAAAAACATGATTCGACAACATGGATCGCCGACAAGGTCAACGATACCCTCGATTCATGGACGAATCATGGCAGCGGGCTCCTGATGGCTGGTTTCATTAGACCTCACCACCCGTTTAATCCGCCATCACCATGGGACAAAATGTATGATCCTAAGAAACTTTCGCTCCTGCCGGGTTGGACTGACAAATGTCTCGAACGTGATTTCAAGTTCAGCCGTGGGTATTTCCCCAACAATAAATTGACCGAGCCCGTGCTCAAGCAAGTAATGGCGTATTATTATTCGATGATTTCTCAGATTGATCATCACGTTGGGCGCATGACCGAATTACTCAAGCAGAAAGGCCTCTACGACAACACGCTGATTATTTACACCGCCGACCACGGAGATTTTATGGGTTTCCACCACATGCTCCTCAAGGGCAACTACATGTATGATCCGGTGGTTAAGGTACCGCTCATAGTCAAGTGGCCAGGTAATAAACATGCTGGCACAGTCTCCAAGCGCATGGTAAACAATATCGACCTTGCTCCGACCATATGCAGAGCGGCCGGCTGCAAGCCTGGCCCCCAAATGCACGAACACACTCTGCAGGACCAGAATCCCGGTCACGAACTAATCTTCGCTGAAGCTAATGGAGGAAAGCAGGTAATGGCCCGGTCAAAGAACCGTAAACTAATTCTTGCCGCCCCGAATAATGAGAATCTCTTTTTTGATTTAGACCGGGATCCTCAGGAGATAAACAATCTCTACCAGTCGCCGCAATACCGCAGCGAAATCAAATCTATGGAGACTGCACTCGTATCCTGGCGCAGCAGAAATGCAAACCCCACGCCATATCAGGATCACAATGCCCCCATAATACGTCAACCAAATGTCCCTCCTGAAGATCTCAGTCATCGCGAAGCTGCCATTCGCTATTACAGGGAAAAAATGCTCGCTTGCCAGGGACGAACGGATTGAATCTATTTAAAATAAGAGCCGACCACCATGGGGCAAAGTGACGTGGCAATCTTCAGTCTCAAATCCCTAAAATTCTCGTCCCTCTGTTAATCAACTGAAGATTCTTCTGCACCCGATTCTGATGAATGCTCAAAACAGTAATCTTTAATAGCAGTAATAAACGTTTCTCCGTATTTTTTGGATTTTTTTTCACCCACTCCTTTGACATCCAGAAAGCTGTCAAGAGCCACCGGTCTTTTCCTGGCCATATCTCTAAGTGCGCCGTCACCAAAAACTATATACGCGGGAATTTTCTTTTTGCCGGCTATCTTTGATCGTAATTTCCTTAAGGCCTCAAATAGTCCCTTATCTACACCTTCCCATGAATCCATAGCGACCTTCGAGACTTTGGGTTTTTGAAGGGCTGGCTTAAGCAGCCGTGGAGTTTGCTGGCCATGTAAAACATCGCGTCCTTTTTCCGTAATTCTCAGAACATTATATTCACCGTACTTTTCAATGTAGTCCTGGCCGGTAAGCTGTTCGATCCAGTCACGCACAGTATGTTTCGAATAATCCTCAAGCAGGCCATAAGTACTCAGCATATCATGATTGTTTTCTATGATCCGTTTATCTTTGGAGCCAATCAATACTAAAGAGACATAGCCGCCGCCAAATCTCTCACCAAGACGAAGAATACAGGAAAGTATTTTCTGGGCAATTATCAGGGCATCATCTATATACTCAAATTCACCAAGACACATATCACATGCATTACAGCTATCGGTCTCAAGGTCCTGCCCGAAATATCTAAGGATAGCCTTGTGCCTGCATACCCCTCCGGTGCAGTAGCTGTACATATTGCCAAGCTTGGTCATAGCGATTTTATAAGCTTCCTCGGGCATATCACTCATCAAACTTTTCCATGTGCCATAGTCACCTCCTGAATAGAACAAACAGCAGTCCGCCTCCAGACCGTCACGCCCGGCTCGTCCGCTCTCCTGCTGATAGTGTTCAAGTGACTTTGGCATGCCTGTATGAATAACATAACGGACATTGGATTTATCTATTCCCATTCCGAATGCAACTGTCGCTACGATAATATCTGCTTTTTCACGGATGAACAGCTCCTGATTGTCCTTGCGGTCGGCATCTCCCATCCCCGCATGGTAAGGCGCTGCCTTATACCCTCTGCTTTCCAGTTGAGCACACATCTCATCAACATCCTTGCGCCTGATACAATAGATGATTCCTGATTCTCCTTTATGCTTGTCAATTACAGAGCAAACCTGCTTGATGATATTATTTCGCGGCTGGACCTTATATATCAGGTTTGGTCGATCAAATGAGCCTACCAGTATTTGGGGATTCTTAAGTTTTAACTGTTCTGCAATGTCCCCTCGCACGTGCTCTGTAGCGGTGGCGGTATAAGCGGCAATAGTAATGTCGCCAAATAGCTTCTTCAGCATTCCTAATTGGCGATACTCCGGCCTGAAATCATGGCCCCACAAGCTTACGCAATGCGCTTCATCAATCGCGATAAAAGACAATTTAGTCTTTCGCAAAACCTCAAGGAAGTTCCCTGAAACAAGCCGTTCAGGGGAAAGGTAAAGAAGTTTAAGCTCGTTTTTATTAATCTTCACAAAAATATCATTCTGTTCTGATGCCGAAAGTGAGCTGTCAATGCGTTCGGCCTCTACTCCGCATTCTTTTAGTGCATCAACCTGGTCTTTCATCAGGGAAATCAACGGAGAAACTACAACCGCAAGCCCCGGCATTGTCACTGCCGGCCCCTGAAAACAAAGAGATTTGCCGCCTCCGGTGGGGAGGATGGCCAGGGTGTCTTTTCCGTTAAGAATAGAAGAAATAATTTTTTCCTGTCCGGGTCGGAAG
>JAVVFI010000161.1:0-11240 GCA_032250555.1 Sedimentisphaerales bacterium | reverse complement strand
CCAGATAATGTTCATGCGAATAGAACCAAGAGCCGGACCATCGATTTTACCCAGATATGTCTCATTGAAAAAAAGCTTGGCGTTTTCGACCCCTTCTATTCCCTCACCTGCCCAGGGCAGCTCCCCACCGGTGAAAATCCCAACTATGCTGTACCACAGGAAACTGAAGCAATACGCCAGAATTACCGGATAATAAGTGATTATTACAAAGGCAAGAATAATTCCCCACCAGCCAACCATCTCAAAGCGCTTATGCCCTCGTTTAAAGGCGTCAGGTGCCGCCCGCTGGGTATAGTGGCCGATACTGAACTCGAGAATCATAATGGGAATACCTACCAGGAACAGAGCGATTATATACGGAATGAGAAATGCACCGCCCCCATAGCTGTAAAGTTTATATGGAAATCCCCACAGATTACCCAATCCGACAGCCGAACCGATCGCCGCCAGAATAAAACCGCTACGCGTCCCCCAGCTTTCTCTTTGCTCTTCCAAAAGCTCAGTCATAGTTGCCTGTCTTTCCGCTTTCCTTGCTCGTTTTTATGTCCTTTATGTCTGTACGCTCTTTTGCTCTTTCGTCTTTTCAGTTTTTTCTTCTTGTTTTTCTGTGCCCTTATCTTTTATTCCGAGCAACTCCAGCGTGTTACGTTCGATGATGTTTCGAATACTGCCGCGTGGAACCGTAGGCAGCTTCGTATCAGCTAAAAGCATATTAAAACCAAGCAGCGCCTCAATGCACTCTCCTGCGTTGCCCAACGGGAATCCACTGCCGAACAGCAGTTTATCCATCACACTGCGCTCATACGCCGCCATCACTGTATTGTAAGTTTGCCAGACATTGCCGGGCCTTATTGTCAAATCCGCATACACATTCTTGTGCTTGGCGACCATCGATAACGTCTGCTCTGTAAATGGCATACCCATATTTCCGATGATAATTTTCAAAGCCGGGAATTCCCGGGCAACCTCATCCAAAAGGTATGGCTGAGCAAAGCCCAGAACGTCATCCGCCTCAAAAACACCATGGCCGTTATGAAAGAACACAGGAAGACCAAGTTCCTGTGCCGATTCATAAAATCGCATGGCCCTGCTGTGAGAGGGATGTAAGCCTTGAGCACAACAATGCAAAACAAATCCCTGAAGTTCCAGTTTGTCCCTTATAGGTTTCAGCTTATTAACACTGATTTTGTCTTTTATTGGATCTATGGCTGCAAAGCCGACCATTTTCTCTTTATATTTGTTTACATATTCGGCCAATTTCTTATTGACGCCTTCGCTCGCTCCATCTGAGGCGGCCAATACTATGCACTTATCCACCGTCTCGGCAGCCGCTAAATGCTCAGTCATCTCAACATTATCAGCAGCACAATTTATATGTGTATGACAGTCAACTATCATTTACTCATGCCCTTAAGTATATTGATTTCAAATAATTATCATTCAATAATCAATTAGATAGCTCTCGTCAAGGACAAATATTCCTACTCCAATGAATAAATATCGGCACAATACCGCTTGAATCTTTGGCCGAATACCTGCCTGTTGTTATCGGAAAACCGGTCCAGGAAGGAAAAAACAGCATCACCCTCAATAAAAATACACATCCATTACCTATTTTAAACTCTCAAGATTTCTTTGTACGACCTTACTTTTGGGATGCTCCGGTCCCAAACTGTCCTCAAAGATTAGAAGAGCCCTGCGCATCAAAGCTCTGGCTTTTCTGATATGCTTTGTTTCTTTAAGCAACTGAGCCAGATTGTTCAGGTCAACGGCAACATTAGGATGGTTGGGCCCAAACAATCCCTCATCAATCTCCAGCGCACAACGCATTAATAGCTCCGCCTCCTCAAGGCGTTTTGTAGCTTTAAGCAAATTCGCGAGGTTGTTCAGGGCTGCGGCATAACTGCCAGGCGGCTTACCTTCGTTATTTTCCAGAATTTTTACAGCTCTGCGCATCAAAGGCTCAGCCTGTTCAAGGCGATTCGTATTTTCAAGCAATCCCGCCAGATTATTCAAGCGGATAGCAACTTTGGGATGCTCCGGACCTAACATCTTTTCATCGATATCCAGTGCACGCCGCATCAAAAACTCAGCCTCTTCTAACTGCTTTGTCGCCTGAAGCAGTTGGGCCAGATTATTCAGACGAACGGCAACGGCAGGGTGGTTCGGCCCAAATGATTTCTCATCTATCTCTAATGCCCGGCGCATTAAAGGTTCCGCCTCCTCTAAGCGATTCATCATCTTCAGCAATTGCCCCAGATTGTTCAGGCCAACAGAAATTCTGGAATGGTCGGAACCAAACGTCTTCTCATCAATCACCAGCGACAACCGCATCAAAGGTTCAGCCTCATTTAGCCGATTCATCTCTTTAAGCAATTGCGCCAGATTATTCAGGCGAACAGAAACTTTAGGATGGTTAGCGCCCAAAGTTTTTTCATCAATCTCCAGGGCTCTGCGCATTAGAGGCTCAGCATCCTCTAAGCGATGTGTTGTTTTTAATAACTGAGCCAGATTATTCAGCGCCGCTGAGTAATTCTCAAGCCGCTGCCCCCCGTTTCTGTCCAGAATCTTTATGACCATCCGCAACAGGGGCTCGGCCTGCCCTAACTGGTTCGTAGCCCTCAGCAACTCCGCAAGGTTGTTCAGGCGAACGGCAACTTTAGGATGCTCCGGGCCAAACCACTTCTCATCAATCTCCAATGCCCGCTGCATTAAAAATTCAGCCTGCTCGAAACGGTTCGTGCCTTCGAGTAACTGTGCAAGGTTGTTCAGTCGAACAGCAACTTCGGGATGTTCCGGCCCGAACGACTTCTCATCAACCTCCAGTGCCCATAGATATAATAGTTCAGCCTCTGAAAAGCGTCCCCGGCTCTTAAGATACAGACCCAATTCATTCATTAACAGGGTTGTTGGGTCTGAGATGTCAAAATCATCGGCGCGACTCACCAGAACTCTAACGTGAGATTCAACTCTATTCCATACGGGCCAGCCTCGGACGTCGTCAGGGCGGAGTACATTGCAAATATAACCGTTCATCAAATGCAGCGCTAACTCAACCCAGGCCCTACGCTTATTCTTAGTAATGCGGCATATAATACACTCCTGAACAACCCTGTGGATAGTAAAGCTGTCATCCGTAAGAGTTATCAGAGACCACTTAGCCAATTCGGACAGCAAATCACGGACATCTAATTTGCACTCACTACCGACAGATTTAAATTCGGTCCGCATCTCCCGTGGCAGCAACCAGGCCGCTTCGCTAATTTTCTCCGCTTGCGCTTCAAAAAGTGCCATAGGTATCGGCTCAGGTGAGAAAAAGCAGGCTAACCGCAGAATACTATGCTCGGCCGCACCGAGCAGCCCTTCAATCGTTTGCATGGTCACCAGAATCGCTGGGGGGTCATTAGTAGAATCTTCTCTGCGCCGCGATAGAACTTTCTTTCGGGATTTTTTAAAATCCTCTAAGAAATCACCAAACCCCATACGACATCGATTAATGTAACAGGCAGCTTGCTCTAATGCCACAGGATATCCGCCAAGCTTGTGAGCGACCTCTCCGGAAAATCCTGCATCATCACCCAGCACTTTCCGCTCACCTTCAGTTCTCTCCAGCAGATATGCAACTGCATCGGCCTCATTCAAGCCATTTATCTGCAAATTTGCAATTTTATCCGGCCAGTCCGACCTGCAGGAAGTTATAAGCACATGTCCGGATGCCAGCCTGAAAAGCACTTCCTCAGACAATCGTTTGGCCATATCTTTCGAGTCCACATTATCGAGTATCAAAAGCCAATCCGAGTGCTTTTCAAGCTCCCGCAACACCGCCTCTATTATGACAGGCTGCTCCGGGACATTATGTTCCGGCAGATTCAACAAATGCTCATCCGCCAGGCCCGCCAAATTTTTATTTAGACTGCCCTGAGCATCTGCAAGTACGAAAAATACTCCCCAGTATCTCCCCGCTTCGAGTGCCCGCCAGCCGTATTCCACCGCCAGCCGCGTCTTCCCCACGCCGCCAGATTTATAGGCCTCTTCGGGCTGAGTAATTGTCACCGCTCTTCCGGCCTCAAGCTCATCACGCAATTTCTCCACCACATTCTCTCGCCCTTTGAACAACTTACCTATCGATGGATAGGGAAGATTATGGACAAACATACCCGAAACATCCATATGCTCAACAGCACTTGCCAATCTTTCAGAAATTACTCCATTTTCAGGATCTTCCATGAGTGTCACGATTTTGCCCATCTCAACTCTTATTTCTTTTCTAAGAATATCCTCCTTTTCCAGTTCTCCTATAATATCAATGAACTTGACATCTTGTCCTTTGAGTTTATCCCAAATCCCTAACAAAGCCGTATGCAATTTAGCTGTCTCTTCTTTGGACGCTTCACTGGTAAGAGTTCTGCGAATCACCTGCTCCAGGAGTGCCCCCCCAAGCGGAATGGATTCAATCGCTCCTCTCGACAACTTTTTCATGAAGTTCCTGGTAATGACAGGACCATTACTATCAGTCATTCGCTGTTCTTCCCTTTTTCGAGATTAGTGTATTCTATCACCCCCACTTTGCAAATTATAGTTTATCCGGGCATTGCTTCAAGGTTTGTTTTCAATTATCTCAAGAAATTACTAATCCACAAGGCATAGCGAATCCAGTCTCCTGAAGCTCATCCGAAGGAGCAATATCACAAATTTCATATTCAATTTTCACTTCTTGACGTCACGACCTCGACGATATAAAATTACAATCGGTTATTTTGCCGTCATCAGGGACACCGGAAAAAACAGAATATATAAAATAAATAAATTAAATCTTTGAATTTTTCTATAATGTTCTGCGTCTTAATAGTAGAATTGCTCCGTAGATATCATGGATTTTCACCACTGATTTCGCGAAGCTGGCCATAGAAAATTTGTCATGGGTATTTGATTATGGATTGCCCGGTTTGCAAAAATGCGATGATTACCCTCGAACTCCAGGAGGTCGAAATCGACTACTGCACCGACTGCGGCGGCATCTGGCTTGACGCCGGTGAGCTTGAACTCCTGCTCGGCGAACGGGAAAAGGCAGCACTGCTGCTAAAATCATTTAAAATCGATTCCAGGGCCACTGAAAAAACAAGGAAATGCCCCATTTGCAATAAAAAAATGCAAAAGGTTGTCGTCAGCTCTTCAAAACCCATCCTGCTCATCGATAAATGCCGCAGGTCTGATGGCCTTTGGTTCGATAAAGGTGAGCTGCAGGATATCTTCGAAAGAGCACGCTTAGACCAGGACAACAAAATACAAAAACTCCTAACCGATATGTTTGGACAAGGTCAAACAGATTAACTTTAAGGAAACAACTGTGAGAGGAGCCGCACTACAACTGGTTTGCTTCTTATTGCTCGCTTTAATTGTCTCCAGCGTCCCGGCGGTATCCGAAGAATTAACGTCACCTGGACAACTGCACAATACCGATGTCTTCATTAGCGGTCAGGATGTATATCACACCTTTCGTATCCCATCTCTTCTGACAACTAAAAAAGGAACACTGCTGGCATTTTGCGAAGGACGTAAAGCAGGCAGGTCTGACAGTGGTAACATTGACCTGCTTGTCAAACGCTCAGTCGATAATGGAAAGACATGGAGCAGCATACAGGTCGTCTGGGATGACAGGGAAAATACCTGCGGAAATCCCTGTCCCGTTGTGGATCAGCAGACCGGCACCATCTGGCTGCTTATGACATGGAACCGGGGTGACGACCACGAGAGCGAAATCAAAAAAAACACAAGCAAAGATACCCGACGAGTTTGGGTATGCCGGAGTAGAAATGACGGACTTACATGGTCGAAGCCCGTCGAGATAACCGCTACAACCAAACGGCCCGAATGGCGATGGTATGCTACCGGCCCGGGTGTGGGTATCCAGTTGCAAAAAGGTCCATGGAAAGGTCGTATGGTCATACCCTGCGACCACAGTGTCGTCTCTGCGAATGATCCGGATGGATACAATTCACATGTAATTATCAGCGACGACTACGGTAAAACCTGGTATATCGGGGGTGTTATCAGTCCGAAAGTCAACGAATGCCAGATAGTAGAACTGGATAACGGCACCCTGATGATCAACATGCGTAACTACGACCGTTCGAAAACCACTCGGGCAATTGCTGCCAGTACCGATGGGGGTATCACCTTCTCGAAAGTTACTCATGATCCAGTTCTGGTCGAGCCAATCTGTCAGGCAAGTTTCCTGCGATATACTCTTCGACCGAAGCAAGACATAAACTGCCTGCTGTTTTCCAACCCGGCGCACGCCAAAAGAGGAGACAGACGGGATATGACAGTCCGTCTGAGCTATGATGAGGGCAGGTCATGGCCGGTTTCGAAGCTGATTCACGCCGGCCCCTCAGCATATTCCTGCCTGGCGATACTTCCAGATGGTAAAATTGCATGCTTACATGAGGCGGGCAATAAAAGTCCCTATGAGAAAATTATCTTTACCAGCTTTACTCTCGACTGGCTGACCGATGGACTGGAAAAAACTGGAAATTCTAAAAAGAAACTGAGTATAATTCCGAGGTAAAAAATAACAAAATGCATTTAGTGAAAGGAGAAAATAATGAGTACTTTGAGCTATGTATTACTCGGCGTCGCTGGTGTTATTCTTGTCTTGGCATTAATAATGAAGAAATTGAAATCGTAAAACTGGTTAAATACCTTCAATAAAAGGAGAAAACCTATGACAGCTTCGCTCGTTATTCTTATCCTGGTCTTGCTTGGTGGTCCGATCCTGTTCATTCTTTTTGCGATCGGCATCTACAATGCTTTAGTCCGCCTGCGAAATCAGGTCGAAAATGCCTGGTCTCAGATTGACGTCCAGCTAAAACGCCGGCATGATTTGATTCCCAATCTTGTCGAAACCGCAAAAGGCTATATGAAGCACGAGCGTGACACTTTTGAGGCCATTACAAAAGCAAGAAGCCAGGCTATGGGAGCCAGCACAGTCAGCGACGCCTCGAAAGCAGAAGGTGCTCTCGGCGAAGCGCTCAGCAAATTCATGCTCGTTGTTGAGAATTATCCGGAATTAAAGGCAAATCAGAATTTCCTCTCGCTTCAGGAAGAGCTGACCAGTACCGAGAACAAAATCTCTTTTGCCAGGCAAAGCTACAATGACCAGGTCTTGTTCTACAACAACAAGATTCAAATGTTCCCTTCGAACATCGTCGCTGGTATGTTCAAGTTTGTCAAACGTGATTTCTTCGAGATTGAAATTGCCGCCGAGCGTGAAGTCCCGAAGGTAAGCTTCTGATTATTATTGAGCTTTGTATTATTAGAGTTCTTCAGCGGCACCCTAAAGCTTGTTTTGGGCCTCGGCAGGAAGTATTGCGCCCTTAAACTTGTTTGTTAAGTGTCATTAGCAGGACTGTAGATAGAAAACTATGTGGGAACTTATTAGAGCAAACAAGAGAAGCTCCATCTTCCTGATGGTGTTAATGGCAGTCGTACTGATACTTCTGGGCTTTATCATTGGTATGGCTTTCTTCGGCTCCGAAGGCGGTTTCTTCGGATTGATAATCGCAACAGCAATCTGGCTCGTGCTCACTTTAATAAGTTTTTCGAGCGGGGACCAAATCCTTCTGGCGGCAAGCAAAGCCAAACCAATCACCCACGATGTGCACCCCCAGTTGTTCAACATAGTCGAGGAAATGAAAATCGCCGCTGGTCTGCCTGCTATGCCCAAAATTTACATCATCAACGATCCCGCCCCCAACGCCTTTGCGACCGGCCGAAGTCCTGAATCCGCTTCGGTTGCTGTGACTGCAGGCCTTTTGGCCCGGCTCAACAGAGACGAGCTGCAGGGCGTAATCGCGCATGAGATAAGCCATATTCTACATCGTGATATCCTTTTTTTAACACTTGCCGGTATAATGCTTGGCTCAATTGTTTTACTGTCGCAGGTCTTTCTGCGAGGTATGTTTTACAGTTCGATGGGCTCACGCCGAAGATATTCATCGGGCGGCAAAGGCGGCGGCCAGGCACAGCTTGTTATGATGATAGTGGCGATTGTCGCCGCAATTCTGGCACCGATAATGGCATATTTGTTATACTTCGCACTATCGAGAAGACGCGAATATCTCGCCGACGCCGGCGGCGCCAGATTAACCCGCTATCCGGAAGGACTCGCCAGCGCCCTCGAGAAAATTGCCAATGACCCATCACCTCAATTAGCTTCGGTCAACAAGGTCACCGCTCCGATGTACATTGCCAATCCTTTCAAAAAGAAAAAGCAGCGGAAATTGTCTGACCTGACAAGTACACACCCGCCGATTTCCGAAAGGATTAAGATTCTGCGTAATATGTCACAAGGCGCATCGTTCAAAGACTACTCGGATGCTTATACGAGCGTAACACACAACAAAACCGTCGTCCCTGTTGCCGCCCTGACCAAGGAAGATATTGCCTTGCGGGAAGCTGATGTTAAAGCCAGGAAAGAGCAGCGAACAGAAAACCAGATGCGGCAGGTCGGCGATATTATGCGAAAGGTAAATCAATTTGTATTCTTAACCTGCGCATGCGGATTAAAACTAAAAATACCCCCCAATTTCAAATCCAAAAAGGTAGATTGCCCCCGCTGCCGAAGAACACTCGAACTGCCATCCAAATAAAAAAAACGAATAGACGGAAGTTTACTACAGCATTTTCAAACATGGTTCTGTTAACCGGCTTTCAATCCACGCTTCGGCTCTTCCATTGATTTTTGTATTTTCTCAATATGCTTCTCAATCCCCTCGAATCTCCGCTTACACTTAAATGTGTATAGCGCATCTGATGAACAAACATTTCCTTTTTGTCCACTATTGTCATTCGAGGACATCATTTGTTGCGTGATATATTCGTTTATCATCTGCCGCTGCTCTTTAAGCAGCTTATGCAACAGCTTTATTGTATCATGGAGCACCACGTTGTCTCGTTCTAATGCGATAAGGCGTTGCTCTGTTGTAAGTCTCATCTTATTTCTCGTTTCGTTTAATACTCTTACAAATTTATTCATATGCTTTCTACTTTAAAAAAGCTTAGAACTCTATTATATAATACTGTTAGAACAAGGAGATTGTTCTCTATTTCGGTTTGTCTTAAAGGTAAACTTTGTTACTATTTGACGTGCTATGGACAAAACATCAAAACCAATCCATATTTAGCAAAGATGACTCTTAAAATATACTCCGTATAATCAGCAGAAAACCAAGAATTGCAAACGGAATACCAACCGGCGCGCCGGCCACCGTCATAGTAAGAGCAATTCCCAAAATCATCAATCCCACACCCAATATCCCTGCCAATACCCGGCCGGTTATATTCAGTACCAGGGCTAATAAATTCCATAGCGCTGCAAAAGGCCACAAAATCCACGGCGTTGTGTTCTTCGTTACCATAACTGTTCTCCATTTAGCCCCAACCGGCTTTTCTATAAACTGACACTGTCTCCAGGCTCTAAAATCTTCACCTCGCATGATGCCGACTCGGCGAACTGCTCGGCATCATTTCGCTCGCCGACAATGTCACCCCAATGATAGGGTATAGCCAGCTTCGGTTTTATATGCATAGTGGCCTGGGCCGCCTCCTTCGCATTCATTGTGTATGTACCGCCCACAGGCAGCAGAGCAACATCGATATCTTTAAGAACCTTCATCTCCTCGGTCAGGTCGGTATCACCTGCATAATAAATCTGCTTTGACCCAATCTCGATGACAAAGCCGACCCAATTGTTCGCCTTAGGATGAAATTGTTTATCCGGATTGTACGCAGGCACACCTTTTAGCCAAATACCTGCCAATGCGACCGTCAATCCGGGCAGAATCGCCTCTCCTGCTTTAGCTTTTGTAATTACATCAGCCGAAGCTATCAATTTCGTGTCCGGCCCGCTAACCTTGGAAATATCTTCCGGTGAGTAATGGTCATAGTGACTGTGACTGACAAGCACCAGTGTTGCATCGCCTGTCGATTCTTTCAATTTCCACGGGTCAATATATATGATCTTATCTTCATAACTAATTCTGAAGCTCGCATGACCCAGCCATTGTATTGTAATACCCATAACAGCCTCCTTTTTCATTTCATCTTCTGTAGTCGTTTCTGCATCAACATCCTTTTTCCTGCACCCGAAAACAGCCAATCCCAACATAACAATCAAAACCGATACTCTTAAATTTCGCATCTTTGCCTCTCTGTCAATCAATCCATAAAATAAAACTCATCTTAAGACCAAAGGAAAGGCCATTTTCTGCCAAGAAGCCCTCCGAACATCCGGCATGCTTCCGCTCTAAGCCCGGCTTTCTCAGCCTCTCCAGCCATAGGAGTATCAGCCACAAGCTTCTGGATATACGCATCTCTTTCTTCGCTGCTCATATAGTTTTCCCTAATCTCACGAAGCTCTCCGCTATCAAGGAAGAATCCTCCACACCCGTAACATTCGTCCACGTTAACTTCTTTGGCACTTTTGTACTTGTGTGCATACATTGCCATCCCGCATTTTGGGCACTTCAACTTTCCATGTCCGGCATCATTGACTCGTGGACTTTTCAAAGCTTCTTCAAGTGCCTCCCCGGAACCCTTGCCGCTTGCATCCAGATCTTTCAGCTCTCCCCAGTCAAACCATATCCCCTTGCATCCGCTCTTGCACACATCAACCAGAACATTACCGAAACTTTCTTCCACCATCGACTTACCACATGCCGGGCAATCCATATCTGACCTCACATTCTAATTCCATGACAGTAAACATCCGATTCCCAGACAATACAATATCAAAAAATCACCTGCGCGGAAACTAAAATATTTCGAACTGTTAAGCTTTGGAAATCAGGACGCTATCCTGTTAAAAACGTCTGGATATTGTTCTTCTCAATGAAGCGCCGGGAAATGAAATCGAAGAAATCGTTATCTAAAATTACAAATAAAAAAGGCCCCATCATCCTGTGGGGCCGCGTCTTACTTTGGGATTCAACTCAGCAGGGACGGACATTCGTTGCTTCGGGGCCTTTTTGACCCTCGGCAACCTCGAACTCTACATCCTGGCCGTCAGACAAAGACCGGAATCCCTCTGCTGCGATGTTGGAGTGGTGAACAAACAAATCCTTTTTTTTGATTAATTCAAAGATTGAACAAGGGTTCTCTTTATGATCAAGCAACAAAAAATCAGGCGGTGTTACAGATGACCAGGCATGGTCTTTCAATTTAGGGGAATCAATTTTAAG
>JAVVFI010000160.1:0-11309 GCA_032250555.1 Sedimentisphaerales bacterium | reverse complement strand
GAGTCAGTTATCAAGTGTCCTTCCAAGAAGATGAAAGATATAAGGCTAGAAAAAAACGTGCTGTGCGGTAATTATGGTGTGAATCTTTCTATATGTAAAAACTCGATGGGCAGTAGAGAGCAGGCTGAATTTGTCGGAACGCCTTTATCCATCAGCAATATACAACAACCCAGCCGGAGTCTGCTGGTAATGGACAGCGGGTACAGTATGATAAGCTGGTGGCATGTTACAGATGTTCCCCCGGCGCCTCTAGTCGGTTTAAAGAATGAAGTTGAAGCTTATGTACCTGGTCTAAAGATGAACGAAGAGAAAACTACTTTATGGCCTGAGCAGTATTGGGATGCTATGAACGGCCGGCATCCGAACAAAAAAGTCAACGTTGGATATGTTGATGGGCATGTCGATAGTAAAAAAGCTGAGGAGTTATTTGTTAAGAAAACCAATACCGGCTATAATAATCGCTATCCACTGTGGAGTCCAATCAGAAACAACAATGACTAAGAGCACTCAAAATCCAGCCTCTTTAATAGCTTTCTGTATTTGGCTATCATCCAAATATTCAATTACCATTGCTGTTTTCAGTACAGGTTCTGCATCATCGAACTTTGAATACCACTCGACTTTTTGAGGTAAGCTCGTCTTTGCATCTAAGAAAACCCGCCATATCGTAAATTCGGCGGCACCAATGACTCTTTTTCTCTTTGGCAATGTCAACTCGTATATATCAATTCCTTCGGCTGCTTCCGGGATTTCATCATTTACGGGATGCAATTTAGAATCCGGAGGAATTTTGGATATATCATTAAAGGGCATGAAAGCAAAAGAGCCACTTATTGTTTGCTTGAAATTGAGAAGGTCATCATCAAGCAATTGGTTTGTTTCAATTACGCCGGTATCAAATGGCAAAACCTTTCTTTGATTATTTTTCATATCCCACAAGACAGACACTTTTGCAGAAGCGGTTGTGGTCATATAAATATTCTGCGTTTGTGATATCCATATCTCTTGCGACGGCTCGCTACTGCCCGCTGCAAACTTTGAGATATAGACATTTTTTACGGTGTCGATGGCTTTGTAAATCTGCTCTAAAGTGACTGCCTTTGCAGAGGGAGTATTGAGCAATAGCGCAAAGCCTACTACTATAACAGCCGCTGCAGGAAGGCCGATTTTTAGAAAAGATTTGAGATTCCTTGCCGAGAATTTTTCTTTCAGGGCGGCGGCAAAATTAATAGTTGGAGCGGGCAGTTCATCATCTACCTTCTGTTTAATAACTTCCACCCTGATCGGAAAGCCGGCATAAAGGTCATCTGCATCGCCGGCCTGGCTGGCTTTGGCGGATTCATCTACGTGATATATTGTAACAACCTCAGAATCCGCCCTTTCTGCCAGAGCTGAAACTGAAGCTGCCATTTCGGAAAATTCCTTGTTGCTCCTTGAAGGTCCTTTTGCAAAGAACTGGCTTAATCCGAATAATTGTGTGCTGCTGAAGTTCAGCTTTTTGATCGTTTTTAAATCTTCGGCGCACCGGCTGCAATTGTCCAGATGTGCCGTTATGGGTGTTGGTATTCTAATATCTATAGCCGGGTCTAACATGCCGGGAAGGAACGGTCTGACTGTTTCGCAGGTTACATGCTCACCAATATACGCGAAATGCAGTTGAAGCATGGTAGTAACAGCGGAACTGTCTTGTCCCTGTTTTGAGTTGATATACTCTTTTTGCGATAACACAGCTTTAAGCCGGTTTATCTCCGTTTGGCAGTGTGGGCATTGCTCTATGTGGCTGCTGATAGGCTGGGGGATGAGCCCGCAGCTCTCTTCAGACAGGCAGTCATAATAATACGGCTTAGCCTCTTCGCACAATGAATTATTGTTTTTGGTGATCACTATCATTACCTCACTTTAAAGATTGACGCATTTTTCTGAGCCCTGTACAGATATATCTGCTAACAGACGTACACTTTACGCCCATTTTCTCAGCGACTTCTTTAATGGTATAGTTAGTACCATAGCGTAAAGCGATCGCCTGAGATTGGCTGTTTGTCAATCGCCCTCTAATAAGGCCGAACATTTTATTCATCTGCTCATCTCTTATTAAGGCGTTTTCCGGCTCGGTATTATTGATAGAAAAATTACATCTTTCCTGATATTTTTTAATTTGGGTATTATATCTTTCTACCTGACGTTGAGTATCTACGATATCGTTACATATAGCTCGATAAAGATAGCTTTTGATATTTTTAACATTATTGGGTATGGGTTTAGAAACAAGAGAAAGAAAGAAATTTTGGAATATATCATCTGCGCGAGATTTATTCTTAACCTGTGAATATATCACCATATGAATAAAATCTCTGTATTCAGCAAAAACCTCGGTTGCCGGCCCGACATTCTCTTGGCACACAGTTGTTTCAGGTAAAACCATTGGGGTTTTGTTCCTCTCAAAAGGTATTCAAAACCGCAAAATAGAAATATTACAGTTCGATAAACAATCGACAGTTAGCCGCTTTATTTCGCTGTTCATAATTATACCAAAAAAATTCATTTATTGCAAAAAATCTTGTGAGAAACAGAATTTATGCGTCTAAGTGGTACATAATCGCAAAATAAAGCATATTTTTTCTTTTTTTTCATCAATATTCAGCATACGGGAAACGCTTTTACTATAGAAGATAAGTTTGTGCAATTCTTAGAGCTTCAAGGAAGGAGATTCTTTAGAAGAAGGATTTTTCCGTAAAAAAGAACAAATGATTGAAAGGAGAGACTAAAATGGCAGACGAAGAGAAAAAAATTGGAATAGATTTAAAAATGGGGTGGCTTCCGGATTACCCCGACTTCCGGGATTATACAGTCGATAAACCTGATATTACTTCAGAAAAAGTCAAAAAGGCCGGGCAGAAAGAATCTGTGAAATCCATGATTAATAAAATGGGAGCTGCGGATCCTGCTGAGGTAAGTATACCGAATTCAAAGGATTTGAGGCAGTGGTGCTCCCCTATTGAGAACCAGGGCTCTCTTGGTTCGTGCACGGCGAACGCTGGAGTCGGCTTGGTGGAGTACTGTGAGCGCCGAGCTTTTAACAAACACATAGATGCATCGCGGCTGTTCCTTTATAAGGCTACTCGGAACTTTCTTCACTGGAAGGGTGATACGGGTGCATTTCTCCGGACAACCATGGGTGCTATGGCGATTTTTGGTGTACCTCCGGAAGAGTACTGGCCTTATATTATCGCAAACTATGACAAGGAGCCGTTGGCGTTTTGCTACGCCTTTGCTCAAGCGTATCAGGCCATACAATATTTTCGGCTTGATCCACCAAATACACCCAAGGATTTGCTTTTGAAACGGATTAAGTGTCTTATATCCGCTAACTTACCATCGATGTTTGGTTTTACCGTCTTTAGCTCAATCAAACAAGCAAATGACGACGGTAAAATTCCATTCCCATGTCCTGGAGAGAAAATTCTCGGCGGGCATGCTATTGTGGCAGTGGGATTTAACGACGAGGTCAGGATTAAGAACACGATTTGCGGCTTAAAGACCGAGGGAGCCCTTCTTATACGAAACTCCTGGGGCACAGGATGGGGAGAAAAAGGTTACGGATGGCTACCATATGAGTATGTTCTCAAGGGGCTTGCAGTCGATTGGTGGGCGCTGCTGAAAAATGAATGGATCAATACCGGAAATTTCAAAGTTTAGGCAGGGATATCTCAGTCAGAGTTGAAGGTTAGATAGAATAAAGCTGACGATAGTAACATGTGTATTACTATCATTTGGACGGTTTCATTCTATAGTTTCAGTAAAGAGAGAGTTTATCAAGAACAACCACATAATCAGTCGTGCAATTATGGTGTTTTTTGATCCAACATGATGTTTATTCAGCTTTTGTAAGCACTAATAGATTATATTTCGGCTTGCCTATTCACTAAAAAGAGCAGGTCAATTTCGAAAAACCGCCTGCTCTTTTACTCATTCGATCAAAGCGAATCTTACTGAATCGTTAATAAGGCAACCGATTCCTGATCCTTGATGAAGATTCTGTTTCCCGAAATTACCGGGTGTGAATAAATCGGCGTATCAGCCACTTTTATTTTGGCCAGCTCCTGGTATTGATTTTTACTCGGTTTATATACAATCAGTTCGGAGCTGCTGGGCAGTGCCATAAGACAAGAGCCTGCATCGACAATGGAGGTGAAGCCCCCTCGGTCGTATTGTGTTCCATCCGTCCAGGCTGTCTGGCCGTTCTCGGCGTTTATGCAGAAGAGATTGCCGCTGTCGGACAGACCAAAGAGCAGGCCATCCTTGAGCACAGGCGTGTTGTACTGTGTGCCAAGCTCCGGGTTGCTCCAAAGTTCCTTCGTGATAAAATCATTCCCCTGCTTTCCAACTTTTATTGCCTTTGTTCCCCGTCCTTTTGCTGCATAAATCACAGTTTGACCATTCACTATAGGTGTGGCGGCGTTGTAAGCCCTACTCGGGGGTATAGACGGAAGCTTCCAGAGGAGTTTACCATCAGCTACGCCAATCCCAATGATACTTTTTTCGGTCGGTGTAACAATCTGCTTTGTTCCTGCTACCGTCAACAGAACAGGCGAGCCGTAGTCAGGGCCTTCTTCTGACCATCGCCATTTTTCGTTTCCGGTGGCCAGGTCGTATGCGATAATCGCACCACCGCCCTGCGCACCAAGATGCGCAATGGCCATTCCATCTACTACTATGGGAGACATAGATGTAAAGAATCTGGGTACTTTCTTAGGGAAGGGATCTTTACGCCAGAGGACTTTACCGTCGGAGGCATCCAGACAGGATAGTACTCCGCCAACACCTATTGTAACAACTTTTCCATTTGCCACAGTTGGTGAGCTTCTCGGCCCGGGGTGGCGGGAAGCAGCTCCAGTCACGGCTTGCGCCGGGTATTTATCTATCCATATTTCATTGCCGTTGTCTGCATTCAGGCATAAGGTAACCTCTTCGTCGCCCTGCCGTGTGAATACATAGAGTTTGTTGCCCACCAGGGCAGGGGTCGCATCTCCTGAGCCTACTGTCGTTTTCCACTTTTGCGTCAACTCACTCGGCCATTGGCTGGGTGCATTGAATCCTTTGGCTTTGCCATCCCGGTTTGGCCCGCGCCACTGAGGCCAATCCTGTGCGAATAGACAACTTGCGCATATCAGGATTACACAGACCATAACCGCACTCAATTGATTTGCTTTTTTCATTGTAACCTCCATTTCTGTTCCTTGCTGCAATTACATATAGAACCGTACTTACGGAAACTTTCTGCGATTGCAGACTCGTCCTCATCATTCCCAAAGACTGGTTAATATAAAAGACGATTTAATTCCTGACTTTATTGCGGTTTTATAAAAAAAATCCACCAAAATGTTGTGAAAAACTCATTTATTTTCTCAGACATACGTGTATTACCCATTTCACTTAAATATGACTTCATACAAAGGTTGCACATGGACACGGCATCAGAATAGTGTAGAATAATGGATGCAGAATTCAGCAATTTCAACAACGAATCAAGGAGCTAAAGCGTGATGGAACAACAAGCAAAGATTCGGGTGTCAGTATGGCTTGCAATTGCCATGAGCATTTGTTTCGGCCCCGGGCAACACGGGATTCGAGCCGGAGAACCAAAGCCAAACTATGACGTTCATACATTTTATTACCCGTGGTACGGTAATCCCCAGACCGACAATTACTATGAGCACTGGAACCATCTGCAATCTGTAAAAAAGGGCAAACCCAAACAATATCCGGGCGGAGATGACATCGGGGCTGATTTCTATCCGAAACTCGGCTGTTACAGCTCCAACAGTGAAGATGACCTGAATGCCCATATGCAAATGCTTCGCAGGGCGCAGGTGGGTGTAATCAGTACATCATGGTGGGGCAAAGATTCATATACGGATAAGGCTGTTCCGCGGCTGCTCAATGCTGCTGCGAAGCATGATATCAAGGTGTGTTTTCATATTGAGCCGTTTCCGGGCCGGAATGCCCAAACTACTCGTGATGCTATCGTTTATATTATCGATAAGTATGGCTCTCACCCGGCCATCTACCGATATGGAAAAGACAAACCACGTCCAATGTTCTATGTTTATGACTCTTATCTCACTCCCGCTAAGCAGTGGAAGGCTATTCTTTCACCGGATGGCGGTGCGACTATACGAAACACAAAATACGACTCTGTAGTCATTGGGCTTTGGGTGAAAGAGCACGAGCAGGCTTTTATGACGGAAGGAAGCTTCGACGGCTATTATACTTATTTTGCAACTGACGGATTCACTTACGGCTCGACTATCGAAAACTGGCCAAAGCTTGCGGAATGGGCGCGGCAAAACAACAAGCTGTTTATTCCCTCTGTCGGCCCGGGTTATGTTGACCTGCGAATTCGTCCGTGGAACAATGTCAATACCAGAAGCCGCCGGAATGGTGCTTATTACGACCGCGAATTTGCCGCCGCTATCGCTGTGAATCCGCAAATAGTCAGTATCACCAGTTTTAATGAATGGCATGAGGGCAGCCAGATTGAACCGGCAGTTCCAAAAGAGATTGCGGATTTTAAATATCGCGATTATGAACCTCATTATCCGGAGTATTACCTGGATCGTACAAGTTACTGGGTCAGCCGATTTGTTAAGTCCTTAACAGGTGAGCCTACGAAATACATGATTATAGTTACCGGCGGGGAACTGCTGTCGGGTGTGTATCCGGATGGCCATACCTACTTTCTCACCAGGACTTTGCGTCCGTTAGGCCTGGAATGTGTCGGCTCGATGAGCGTCGATGATAAAAAGGCTGATCTTAAAGAGGCGCTTCACTATGCCACGGACAAGGCGGCTTTGGTCATTGTTACGGGAGGTCTTGGTCCAACTGAGAATGATATTACCCGTGAGGCGCTCAGTGAATTTACGGCAATCAAATTAAAAGAAGAACCGACGGTGCTGGAGAAGATGGCTCAGCGTTTCCGTGTATCACCTGCTCAGCTTCGGGCGAACCTGCGACGGCAGACACAGGTGCCAACGCAGGGCAGGTATCTAAAGAACTCAAATGGAACGGCCCTTGGTCTGGTTTTCGAATCGGCGAAGTCTGTTATAGTAGCTCTGCCGGGCCCGCCGCGTGAATTGCAGGCCATGTTCAGCGATGAATTAGTGCCGTATCTCAAGGAGCGTTTTGGAACACGACTGCCCGGGAGTTCAATAACATTGCGGTTTGTAGGTCTTGGTCAATCCCAGATTTCCCAGACGTTGAGAGACCATGTACCGCTGGCATCCGACATTATAGTTTCCTCGCAGTTCCAGGGCAGCCGGGTGGATTTTACTTTTTCACTTCCAAACGATACACCACATGATAGAGAACGGCTACAGGAGTTGAAACGAAAGATACTGGGGCATCTCGGCGATAATGCCTATGCGGACGATGAGACGTCGCTGGAAGAGTGTGTAGTTCGGATGCTCGAATCGCAAGGTGTGACGCTGTCGCTGGCGGAAGTAGGCAGCGGGGGCAGTCTGGCCGCGGCAATAAGCGAAGCCGATAGTGAGCACAGGGTATTAGTGGGGGCCTATATTGCACCGACTATGGAGAAGCTGCGCCGCCTGCTTAGTGTGCAAAATGATAAGCGGACAGAAGGGGCATCCCCCAGCCAACAGACAGAGCAGCTGGCAAAGGCAACGGCCGATGTTACTGACAGCAAATTGGCTATTGCAGTCGGCCAAGCGTGGCGAGATGAAAACGGTGCGGCCTATGTAAGTGTTGCTTTCAAATTACCTGATGGGCGAATGGAGAGCAGAAAGGTACGCCTTCGAGGTTCCGGAGAATTGGCGCGCTCCAGGTTAGAAACGCAATTGCTTGACCAATTACGGCGGTTGCTAAGATAAGGGGCGATTCATTTGCATGTTTTTGGAGATATGGTTTTATGGTAAACAAAAAGCAGAAAAAAGCATTCTATCTTTCCATCGGACTATTATTCACTATTGCCCATAACTTTTTACTTTTAGACTCGCCTACACTGGCGGCCCAGCAGGACAATTGGGGTGCTCCAAAAGTGCAGGTACATAAGGGAGAGGGGAAATGGATTATCAAAGGATTGAAAAATCGAATAGAGCTAAATAACCCTGATTTGCAAATGACAGTATTTGCCACCAGTCAAAGATGGTCTATGATACCGTCGTTTTCCGGCGACCTTATCGTTGAGAATTCAGGTGAGCGGTTATCGCTGCGCCTTGCCGATGCCGGTAAAAAGGAAATCTCGTCATATCAAACGGGCTTTAAAAACGGAGTTAAAATTGCATTGGAAGGCTTTGTCTCTAAAGATAAAAAGTTAGATGTGCAAATCCAGCTTTTTATCTGTCTCGAAGGAGAGGATGAAGAGCTTGTTTGTGAATTAATTGCTGCCGAAAAAAACACAACGGTTCTTGAATGTTTCTGGCCTGGCGGTGTGGCTGACGATTGTTTTGATTATACGGTTGTTCCCTTTATGCAGGGTATGCTGCTTCCAAAAGATTGGTCTGAGAAGGTCTGGCTTTATAATACCGTCACTTATGGGCGCGGCTTATATATGCCTTGGTGGGGTCATCAAAAAGAAAAATCTGCGATGCTGTTTTTGCTCGAAACGCCTGAAGACGGCGGCTGCCGTTTTAAACATCCTGCCGGAGGCCCGACCAAAATAGAATTACGGTGGATTAATTCTCTCGGGAAACTGGCTTATCCGCGTCGAGTCAGGATCTGTTTTTTTGAAAACGCAAACTATGTTGATTTGGCAAAGAGATATCGCCGGTATGTCCGCCAGACGGGTCATTTTGTTTCTCTCAAGGAGAAAAACGCCCGAAATCCTCTCGTTGGAAAACTAATTGGCTCTCCTGTAATTCACACCAGCATTCTGTATCACATTCAGCCGGAATCCAGCTATTATCATAAAGATGATCCCGCTAAGAACCATCAGGTTGTGAGCTTTGATGAGCGTGCTAAGCAGCTTCGCAAATTATCCGACAAAGGGATAAAGCGTGCATACGTTCATCTGGATGGATGGGGTTTTCGAGGATATGACAACCTTCATCCTGATATCATTCCTCCATGTCCTGATGCGGGCGGCTGGGAAGGCATAAAAAATCTTGCAGATACCTGTGAGCAGATAGGTTATGTTTTTGCAATACATGACCAATACAGGGATTATTATCTTGATGCAAAATCGTATGACCAGCGTCACACCATTCTTGATAGAAAAGGAAATCGCCATTACGGCAGTACATGGTATGGCGGCAAGCAGTCTATCCTATGCTCATCGCTGGCGCTGGGGCACGTTAAAAAGAATTACCTGTCTCTGCTCAGTCACGGTGTTAAAGTGCGCGGAGCTTATCTCGATGTTTTCGCTGTTGTGCCTCCTGACGAATGTTATAATCCCGAACACCCCGTCAGCCGGATTGACTGTCTGAAATATCGCGGGACTTGCTTTGATTTTATCCGTTCGAACGGAGGTGTTATAAGCTCTGAAGAGCCTGCCGACTGGGCTGTTCCACATCTTGACCTTGTTCATCACGGCCCTTACGCTTTGGTGCCGAATCCCGGAAGCGGACCGGCAATGGGAATACCTGTGCCGCTCTTTAATCTTGTTTATCACGATGCACTATTGCTGCCCTGGTCGCTCGGGAAAGGCGCCTGGGGGATTCCTGAAAATGACCTCGGATATTTACATGGCCTGGCTAATGCGGGTCTTCCTTATCTTTCGCTAAATCCGTCGGAAAAAGAGTTGGTTCGTGTGCGTACGATGTCCGCTTTGCATGAACGAGTGGGTTTATCGGAAATGACAAATCATGAATTCCTGGATGAGTCCTATCGAAAACAGCGGACAACTTTCGCAGATGGAACACAGGTTACTATTGATCTGGACAGTGATACGTTTGCAATTACACCGAAATTACCGATACCGCCTCAATAAGCTTCTACGAATGAAAATCATCGAGAATTTTGGTTTGCTTTCGCTTATTTATTCTGATCCGTCCTGCGTTTGGCTTGAATAGATTCGACTTTCCGGCCGAAATTTTCCGGGCTGTATTCGATGAATTTCTTTTGAGCTTTAGCAATCCATTCAGTCACTTTCTGCTTATATGCAACAGCTTCTTCCGGCATCTTTGTTAACGTGACCTGGAGGATTCTCATTGCCTTATCATACTCAGGTCTCTTAAGCTCAAATTTCATAGCGTATTCTGTTGCAGCTGCTCTGATATCATTTTCTAAAGCGTTCAGAGCTTCAGTTTTTCTTATTTGCTTAATCTCAGCTAATATTGTTTTGATCTGTTTCGTTAAGGAAGATATTTCTTTCTTAATTTCATTTATTTCTTCTTTAGTTAATTCTTCGTCAGTAGGCTCAGCGGCTGGTACCGGTACTTTTCCACATGTCTTTTTACTTTTATTCATTTTATAAATATCTATTATCCATTTAACATTGTCACAGCACTGTTTCCCGCATTTGACAACAAAGAGAATACAGCCAAATATAAGCGCTACGATAATTCCTAAAGTCAGGTCAGATATTCCCAAAGGTATAGCTGTTGCTGATATAATCCCTGCTTCCTGAAAAGGTATTGACATGGATATCATTTTATCACCTTCATTGTCTGTATTCCGTTTGTTAGGACTTTTTTTATAAATACTCTTTCGCCTGGTTACGTGAGTAACAGTCACCGGCATTTTTATTAATATCGGTTAAAAGGGCCGGTGTTTTTACCAATTTAACACAAGCTTGGTTTTTTTTCAATTTTCAAGTAAAAAACGAATTAAATAAGCTGCAGCAGTTTACTTTTTGTAGCCGGAGGGGTAAAACAGTGGTATAATATGTCGAAAGTTTTGCCGGGAAATCAAAGGATAATCTTAACAGGGACAGCATACCTAATTCGTTAAATGAGGTCTAAGGGAAAGGGTACTCAAATGAAGATGAAATTGTATATTTTAACGGTGTTATTATTGTTAGCTGCGGTAACAGGCTATAGCGGCGAAGGGCAAAGTGTAGTGGCTCCCGGGGCACAGGTAATAAAACTTGCCGGTGGTTTTAGTTTTACAGAAGGGCCGGCCTCCGACGCCGCGGGGAATATCTTCTTCACAGACATCCCCAATAATCGGATTCACAAATGGTCGCTGGATGGCAAACTGACGATATTTCGGGAAAATTCAGGCGGAGCCAACGGCCTGTTCTTCGATAAGAGCGGTAATTTGCTGGCATGTGAAGGAGGCGGGCGGAGATTAGTGTCAATTAATCCACAAGGTACACTTGAAGTTCTTGCCGATGAATATCAGAGTAAAAAGTT
>JAVVFI010000015.1:0-26489 GCA_032250555.1 Sedimentisphaerales bacterium | reverse complement strand
CCGTGGGGGGGAAGGACAAGGCCTTCATGCCCATGTTCGGATCCAAGAGCGACGGCGGCATCGAGCGCGGCGGCTACGGCGCCATCATGGGCGCCAGCCTCTACGACACCATCAACATAAAGTGTTCTGTTGTAACCATTCCAAACAAAACCTATGCGATGCCATTGCCCAACAGTGATAACTGTTTCGGAAAGCAGAGGACCTGCAAGAGGATCAGAACTTTTCAATTCCGTCATCAAGCTACCCTCGGCACCCACTGCAAGCCAATTGGAAACGCCCTGTTGCGACACAATAACCTGTCCTGGCGCACCATCCTTGACCCAAGCGATAATGCTGAAGGGTCCATCTGCCGGATTAAGGGCTGGCCCGGTGATGGCACAGCCATCGATACCATTCAAATGAAGCGCACCATTTATTTGTCCGCTACCGGGCTGCCAGACAGCACCACCGACAACAACAGCATCATTGTCACCGACACTATCGGCGGCGAACATATCCTCTGACTCGTCCAATGGCCAGTGTGCGACGAGTGTAGGATCGTTTACTTTCTCAAATAAGTGCTCAGCAAGGACTTTCAGGTCTTCAATATCAACGATACCATCACCAACAGTTGCAGGAGCAATATCGCACAAGGAATAGTCCTCGCCCCAGTGGTCGATCATGACGCACATGTCGGCGGAGTCGACAGTTCCATCGCCGTTGAAATCAAAGATAGGGATGATTGAAGCCTGACCTATCTTCACATTGTCGATGTGAAGGCTTCCAACGGTGCCGTTAGCCGCATCGGCGCCGATGAACACTTCATCTATGTGGATAATGTTGCCTATATTAGGTAAGTCTTCATCCGTAACAGTGCCGATCACCTGGCCGTTCAAGGTAAGCGTGAACTCTGCGCCCTCCTTTTCCACCACCAGGTTGTAGTACTGGCCTGTTATCACCGTCGAACCGATGCTTTTTCTAGTGCTACCGTAGCCACACGAGAAGGTGCCGCCCAGCCAGGCATAGAAGTCGACCCCTCTTTTGTTTTCATAATCGTAAAGTTCAATGTGGACTTTGAAATTGTCATCGGCCTTGAAGTCGAAGGAAAACCTTGTTTCGCCTTCAACGAGTCGATATATGCCCGACCGCTTCCAGTCCCCGCGTTGCTGTCCTGCAATGAGGACCTCATTATCTACGATTCTGGACTCAATGCCCCCTTCTTTCCAAATCATCCAACCATTTCCTACTTCGCCATCGAACCTGTTGAAGTCGTCCTGGAAACCTGCTCCCCAGGCGTTGGAAGCCGAGAGCACAATAACAGCTACAACTCCACATAACATCAATTTAATTCTGTAACCATTCAACAATTTCATTTTGAACCTGCCTTTCTGCCCTTTTGGGGCGATTTTAATTGAAAATCATTTCACTATTTGCTCATCAATGAAGCTTCACTATATAATCCAAGAAAAATCTGAGATGCTGCGCGCATTGACGAAAAAATTTGAGTAAAATTATTTCTCTTTGGTCGATTTAAGTATAAGTGCTTGACCGTAAGCTGTTTACCAGTTATGATATTTGCAAAAGGGGGAATGCCTAATTCTCAGAGTATACAAGTGGCAAGATACCATGATCAAACAGATATGGGAGGAGCCGGAGAAGTATTTCTCACTACTCACTGGTCGCTGATCCAGGATATGAAGTCAAAGGACGACAAAGATGCAGCCCTGATGAATCTATTGCTGAAAAGGTACTGGAAACCGGTTTATTGTTACCTGCGCCATAAAGGATATGATAATGAGCAGGCAAAGGACCTGACTCAGGGCTTTTTTTATGAAGTTGTTCTTAATCGAAATCTCGTGCAAAGAGCTGACGAATGCAAAGGACGTTTCCGGTCGTTCCTGCTCCATGCGCTCAATCAATACCTCATCAATATAAAAACAGCCGAAGCCGCTGCAAAACGGATACCACAGGAAAAGCTGCTTCATATTGAAACAATTGACCTGGCAGTATTACCTCGTGCCGTCTCAAGCTCAAACGCTGAAGATGCTTACAACTACGCCTGGTTGTCGGCTTTACTCGATGACATTTTATCTGAGGTTGAGACCAAATGCCGCGAGGATGGTATGGAAATCCACTGGAATATCTTCAATGACAGGGTCGTAAAATGCATACTGGAAAATGTGGAACCTCCGTCGCTAGTCGAAATTTGTAAGAAGTACGGCATAGAAGATGAAAAGAAAGCTTCCAATATGAATATCACTGTCAAGAGGCGGTTCCAGACAGCTTTGATGACGTATATTCGCACTACTGTAACGTCAGAGTCCCAAATAAATGAAGAGTTGGAAGAAATTATTCGATTTTTCCCAAAAAAGGCGCAGCATTTCGAATAATTCTTGGATTTAACGATAGAAGAGGAATTGTTTTGTTAGTTGTATATACCGTGATGAGACGCCTGACGAATCCGTAGTAACGTAATGAATAGTTAATCTGGATTGTCTGACGATGGGCAAAAAATCTACATTTGGTAAGGATCCTGAACATCTCAAACGGCTATTCGCCGTTGGTCTAGAAGAGGAAATAATCTCCCAACAGGTTGTGACCGAATCCCTCGAACAAATCATGGAGAAGCCCGGAAGCAAGATTGGATGCTATAAATTGCTAAGCATTCTCGGCGAAGGAGGCATGGGCATTGTGTATCTGGCCGAACAAAAGCAGCCAATCAGGCGCCATGTGGCCTTGAAGATAATCAAGCCCGGTATGGATTCGAAAAGAGTTATTGCCCGGTTTAAGGCCGAACAGCAGACCTTAGCCATGATGAAGCATCACAATATCGCTCACGTGTATGATGCTGGTCTGACATTGAGCGGACGGCCTTACTTCGTAATGGAATACGTCCAGGGCCTGCCCATTACCGACTATTGCGACCAATACAAACTTACTATCAAGGAAAGACTCAATCTGTTTCTGAAAGTGTGTAACGCTGTCCAGCACGCTCATCAAAAAGGTATTATCCATCGTGATATTAAGCCATCGAACATTTTGGTTTCGGTGGAAAACGACAGGGCGACTCCTAAGATTATCGACTTCGGTGTCGCTAAGGCTATAGGCAGGCCTTTAACCGACCGGACGCAGTTTACTGAAGATAGTCAGTTACTTGGCACGCCGGAATATATGAGTCCGGAACAGGCCGATATGGCTACAGAAGATATCGACACTCGCTCGGACATTTATTCGTTAGGTGTTCTTTTGTATGTCCTTCTGACCGGCATTCTGCCGTTTGATTCAGATACACTCCGTGAAGGCGGGATCGAACATATTCGAAAAGTTATCCGCGAAACCGATCCCAAGACGCCAAGCACCCGCTTGACCAAACTGGGTGAGGAGGCCAAAACGGTCGCTGAAAAACGCAGGACGGAAGTTAAGTTGTTAGCCAGATATCTAAAGAAAGAACTCGAATGGATTCCACTTAAGGCAATGCGGAAGGAACGAGCAGACCGCTATAACACTGCAACCGAGTTAGCGAGTGACATTGAGAATTATTTGAATGAATCTCCACTGATTGCTGGACCACCTGCGACAGCTTACAAGTTGAAGAAGTTTGTGCAGCGAAACCGCGTATTGGTATGCGGCATCTCAGCGGTGTTGGTAGTGCTTGTTGCAGGAGTAATAGTCTCTACGCTCTTCGCCATCAGGGCAGAGCGGGACCGGTCTCATGCGCAGGCCGTGTCTGACTATCTTCTAAGGAATGTCCTGGACGCCGGGCGCGATGGTGCGCTATTAGAACGTGATTTCGAGGATATGCTTGATAACGCCGTAAATGGACTCGAGGACAAGTTCAAGGATCAACCGCTGATCGAAGCAGAAATCCGTTATACGCTGGGTCAGAAATACCTGGAGGCATTTAAGCCCGAGCCCGCCAAGAAACTTCTGGAGCGGGCCTATCAAATCCGCCTGCAACAGTTCGGCACGAAAGATGAGCGTGCGCTCCACATTGCAATGATGCTGGGCTGGGCCTACAGTCTCTCGGGACAGAATGATGTTGCCATACGGATGTGGACAGACCAAATCGAGACCTTTCGAAGGGCGTACGGTGACGGGCATTGGCGGATAATGCTTTTGATGACAAGCATTGGCGGGGTGTATGGGGCCGTGGGAAACTACAAAGAAGCAGAGGCCTGTTTCGACGAAGCCCTGAAACGCTGGGAGCATTTGCCTAATCCGTCTGCCCTTCCCTTTCGGCTCTTCAATATTCAAAAGGGACGGAGCGGGAATTACCTGGCCTAGGGACGTTATGCTGAGGCAGAACAGGCCTTGAGTAAGGCACTGGAGCTGAAGCTGCGACCCGGAGTGGGGACATTATCATGTATGAGTTTACTGTCGGTCGTCTATCGAGAACAGGGACGATACGAGGAGGCACAACATTTTTGTGAGACGGCGCTGGATACGATGCGTGAGGACCTGGGCGACGACCACTGTGCAATGCTAAACGCTAAATGCGAACTTGGACGCATCCTCATGGACCGAGGTCTGTTACCTGAAGCGGAGAAGTTAATCTCCGAGATGTTGCGGATTAAGCGTCTCAAACGCAGTGTCGCACATGAAAATGCCTTCTCATTCATAAATGCCCTTGCCGTGGTACGCACCAAGCAGAGTGAATATGCCGATGCAAACGACTTGTTCTTAGAAGCCCTGAATGGCAGAAAACATACGCTTGGCGAAAACCACCCACAGACGCTGGAAACACTCAACGACTTAGGCGTTCTCCGCAGAGAGCAGAAGAAATATGAAGAAGCAGAATCAATGCTCCGCCGGGCATTAGACGGCAGACAGCTCAAGCTTGGTAAGGACCATCCCGCCTGTTTCGAGTCCATGCACGAACTGGCTATAATGTACAAAGAACAAACTCGATATGATGAATCAGAGAAACTACTGCTCGAAGCCGTCGAAGGCCGCCGCCTCAAGCTCGGTGATACTCACCCACATACATTAGAATCATGGAACAACCTGATCGAACTCTATGAAGCCTGGGGCAAACCGGAACAGGCCAAACAGTGGCGAGCACAACTACATCAAACAGAAGCTGTAGATGAATGACATAACAAGCACAAAACTAATCTTTCAAATGCTGAAAAATACTGCCAAGGACAAGGGGACATCGTGTCACCAAAATGACACTACAAATGTTGGTTTTTCCTATGTCGAGTCCCAAAAAACGTAAATTTTTTAAGAAAATTCAAAGATTTTTTCGTTTTTGCCGGATTAAGTATCTGGATAAAAAAAATGTATCACTAAAAATCTATGTTATTTTGAACGAACCAAAGAATGATTAATCCAAGATATATTTTATCCTCAAAAAGCTGCTTAAAAAAAGCTTTAGAAGAGTAACAAATCCCACTTAGAAGGAAGAATATAGAAGCCCCTGCCTTGAAACTGTATGGATAGAACAAAACAGGGGCTAATTGAATTCCTTCCCTGGAACAAGACTTCCCTCCATGGAAAATAAAAAAATACCAAAGGAGACTTCTCTCATCCTGTAAAGTTCATCTCTCTACCCATATATACCCATACAAAGAAGCAATCTTGCGCTATACTAAGAAAGTTTGCTTCTTCGGAAGCAATGAATCTTTGGGGCAGTACAGTTTCAACATAACACATCTCTATATGAAATAAGGGCTTACATTATCATAATAAAAGAAGTCTGCCCTTAATCGACTCTCCTCCTGAAAATCATCCAAAAAAATTCCCCAAGCTTGAACCTCACTTTGTGTTGCATAGGTTATGGCATTGTGTTATTCTAAATATACCGTGTTAGAACCAAGGGTACTTTACGCTTTCTACTCAAGAAAAACAGGCTTGGGATATCATCGGTGGGGTTATAAATTATGGAGATTTGTGGTGTCAAAGCTTTCAGATAAAACGGTAATTGGTGGTCCGTGGCGCACGTTTGAGACAACGCGTTGGTCTCATATCAGCCTGATCAGGAATAGTAATTCAGACCACCAAAAATCTATCATTAATAAACTTATCCGAACGTACTGGAAGCCTGTTTATTGTTACCTACGGCAAAAAGGATACGACAATGAACAGGCTAAAGATTTAACTCAAGGCTTTTTTCATGAGATTGTTCTTGGTCGAGATCTGATTCATCGAGCCGACAGAAGCAGAGGCCGATTTCGCACCTTCCTGTTGACTTCGCTCAATCATTATGTCAGCAATGAGCACCGAAGAGATTTCGCGGTGAAACGAATCCCTCTCAGGCAAGCAAAAAACATTGACTCAGATGAACTGCCTGATTTTTCAGCAGAGCAATTGGGTATTACTCCGGAACAGTCCTTCAACTACACATGGGCGACTGCCATTCTCGATGAAGTGCTGACTGAAGTTAAGAACAGTTTTTGCGAAACAGGGAGGAGAACTTATTGGGAAGTCTTTCGGGAAAGAGTCCTGACTCCGATTTTTGAGGATGCCAAACCTCCCTCTATGGTGGAGGTATGTGCCAAGTATGGGATCGATAGCGGGCCGAAAGCCTCAAACATGATAGTCACTGTAAAACGCCGCTTCCGAGCGGTCCTGGAACTGAAGCTGTGTAAGTTTGTCAGAGAAGACTCGACGGTTGAGGCAGAGTTTTGTGAACTTATTGAGGCTCTGTCCGCAGGAGGTTAAAAGAGACAAGGTCTTTGGACATGTCTATAAAGGGCAGAAACCTGAGCTTAAACATTCTATAAACCAGATAGAATCTGCAATCTGATATTTACTTATATAATGAGTTTAGTTTTGCCTTTACTTTGGAGTTAGAATCAAGATGAATAAAGAACCGACAACATACGGGCTGAATCGTGAGAAGGTAGTTCGTATCTTGCAGATCGGCTCAAAAAAAGAAGAACTGGAGCATAAACCTTTAATCCAGGAGAATACTGCCGAGTTGTTGCGGGATCATCTTGCTCAGCCTTTCCTGTCTGATTTCACTATGAACTTCTGCTCATCAGGACTTTCAAAGATTCCCTGCCATCCTGCCGCACTCATACCACTGGAGACAATTGGAGATTTGCTCTGCGATCCTAACACGACTACCTCCGTACTAAAAAGGCTGAAGAAATTTGGCAGGAGCCTTTTTTCAAAAGGAAAAATTGCACCGCAACGTAATGTTGGATTAGCCATATATTATGGTGCCATTGCCAACGCGCTAATATTTCATGACGTCAGAATTACAAGATTATCTTATTTAGACCTGCATAGGTCTTTTATGGACCTTGCCAGCAAGGAATGGATGCCTCCCCAATTTCAATCGCTTTTTCGGCGAGCCCATGAGTACTGCAAAGCCAAAAGTTCACGTTATAGATAGAATCCCAAAAGATATATCGCCCACACAGCACATCGGCATTCTATCTGCCATCCAGGCTATCCGAGGCTAGGTGCTCTTCAGTGCTCGTAACCTTCGGTAAGGTCAATGAGAGCAAGTTTGCGAAGCCCACGGAACCATTGGTCATCCTCTGCTATATTATCGCGAAGACAATATAGATAGCCCTGAGTAGCTGCTCTTACAGCTTGGTCGAACTGCCTGCGTTGGATGAAGTATTCGGCTTCCTGGTAAAAACTCCGTTGCCGGTAGCTAAAATTATTGAGAAGCCAGTCACCTACCTGTTTGACCATATCCTTACGCATTTTTCGCTCAAACGTGAGCTGTTGAGGCAGCTCTAATGGGTCCCATGTTATATTGGCACCGGGCACTTCATTTCGAAACAGGTCGTTAGCATCGCTTGTGGCTGTAAAGTTCTTTGTACTAGTTACATATCCTTTATTGGGAGAATAGATTCTCGCTGAGCATAACACTTGACCGTGAAGCCGTTCTTCTCCTACTGTATATGTCAGCTTTTCACTTATTTGGGTACTTATAGTTGGTTGGGGTTTCGGCAGCCTGGAACTTTGTTCACCAGATTCCAGCATCATCTTCAACTCTGTCTCGTACTGAGGATTAGGAATCGTTTGCGAGACCGGACTCCATGTTGTGACCTGCCGTTCATCACGTTCTCGCAATACCTTACATTGTATATCGCCAAAAACAGCCCATTTGAGCCCCAAGAGTCTAATTACATCTTTGGACCCGACTTTCTCAATACCAAATTCTACCTTATTACGCTCGTCAATTTCTATTCCATATGGTAACAAAGGGTGTAAGTAGCTCAGCAACTCGTTAGAGAAGTTCGTTCCTATATCCGGATCATCTCCGGATGATTCAAACGTTATTCCAATCTTCATTTTGAGAGAGTCATCAACTCGATCGGCACAATCGCGATGCAGTTTGAAGGCCTGGTCATTTTCGCTGCCAGATAACTTCATTGCCTTTACAGCTGCTGCATAAGCATAGGAGTCTTTAACATTTCTATACTCATCGTTGGCCAGATTCATATAAAATGCACTACCCTGTCCAACTATGAGTTCGAGAAGGTCACGATACTGCGGAGTATTTACGTCTTTTATTAGCATGTAAGCTGTAAAATACTTCTTCTGCGCTATGAGCTGTTGAGCCACTTTTTCCCTTGTCTGTTCAAGGAGTATCTGCAGATCGGCGATCAAACGCGAATCCGGCTTAGGCATTTGGGCCTTGAAGGTATCCAGGAGTAACTCTGCTTTTTTGCAATCGTCATAATTGTTGCCTTCACACAGTTCCGGAATTACCCTCTTGTAATAAGCATCACGTTCAGAGAGGAGCTTTTGCCGCATCTGCCTGGCTTCCTGGTTCTCTGAGGTGGCAGCAAGTACATCATCCAATGATGATATGGCCTCCTGCCATTGTAGAGTGTCTCCCTTATCGGCAGCGATATTCAGTAATTTCGGGATATCTTCCGACAGCTTCTGTTGTTTTGCACGGAACTGTGCGAGAGATTCACGAATGCCGCCATTGGAATCGTCGTAGATCAGAACTCGTTCAAGTTCGGATATCACTTCAGCGTATTGGGCTACCGTTCTGATTGGTCTTCCTCCAATTTGCGCAAGTTTCAGATTTGTGAATCTTTGCGTCAGATACTGGAGTTCCTTATCAATTGTCATACGTGCACTTTCCGATTTCGCATTGGTCTGCAAACAATCTCTGTAACTATCGATTGCCGCTTTCAGTCGCTCCATCCGAATATTAGGCTCAAGTTCCACTAACCTGGCTTTATCCGCTAACCGTTTAGCTTGAGGACATGATTCACCCTGACAACCACAAATAAACATTGCAGCACCCATTGCGATTGCCATACTTAGAATGTACTTTGTTGCCATTGCATTAATCCTTTCTGTAACCTTCGATGAATAAATACCGTAGGGGACGGAGTGCTTCTCTCAGCCCCCATACTACAGGCCACGAAAATTTCAAAACATAAGAAACGAAAAAGCATGTCGTTATATGTCCATTACAATCCTAAAGCCAATATCGTTCATCCTTATCTGCGGTGGCTCACCGCGACGCGACGCTGACCTACAATAGGAAGGATCTGCGTTCCACGATCCTCCTCGTAAAGCGCGGCAAGGAACACTATCCGATGAGTTCGGATCAACTTCTTCAGAGATTGTATGTGTAATATACGAGTCCTCACACCATTCCCATACGTTACCATGCATATCATGTATGCCCCACCTGTTAGCATCAAATTGCCCCACCGGTTTAGCCCTATTCACACTTTCCGAACCAACCTGGTGATACCAGGCAACTTTTCTGAGAGCTCTTATTCCTTCGCCGGCACAATAAGCGCTCTGTGTTCCAGCCCGGCATGAATATTCCCACTCCTTTTCTGTTGGAAGACGGAAGCGCACGTCGCCTAATGAACTTAGCTTGCTGGTCAGTTTGGCACAGAAAGACTTTGCCTCTTGCCAGATCACACTATCAACCGGTAGCCTGGGTTCTATAATGGCACTTGGATTATGGCCCATAATAGCCGCATACTGTGCCTGTGTTATTTCGTACTTACTTATATAGAATCCTTTGTCTATGACTGCAGTATGCTGTGTGTATTCCTCTTCTCGGCGATCATCATCGTCTAAAGATGAGCCCATTTGAAATTCGCCTGATGGAACATAAACAAGCAGAAGCTCAATCCCGTCGCCAACAGAAACAGAGAGTTCTTCCTGAAGTCCCCTTAGTTTCCAGGCCCGTCGGTAACACATTATGGCTGTTCTTAGCTTCCCTTGCTCTTCAGCTTTTCGTGCCTCATTTGCTTTCTGTTCCGCTTCCGGTGTGAGCCTGTCGGGAACAGACCCCTGCAGAGCTACCAGCCACTTACTACGACTCGCCTTCACCTCTCCTTGGGCCAAGGCAACCGTTTCCTCGAATTGAGCTTTTCCTTCCTTCCAATATTCGAATGCAAGCTCGTATTTTCGCTGTTTGAAACTATTCTGACCCTCTTCGAGCAAAACTTGGGCCTCGTTATAGGTCTTTTGAAAGCATGTGCATTCTGTACTCTCGCGCGGACAGATACACGTATTAGTTTCCATTTGTTCAGCCTCGGCCTGTGCTCTCTCCGCCTTTTCTTGAATTGCCAATATTTCTTGTAGCCTCCTTAATGCAGCAAGAACGGGTTTAGCATCTCCAATCACCTTGAGGTACATATCTACCGCTTTGACATATTCAGTTTTGCTTCGGAACTTGTCGGCCTGTTCTTTCTTTGCATCAATCGTTTCAATCTCCGAAGTATATTCTTTAGTACCTGGGAAGCTGACTAGGGTAGCAAGATATTGGTTCGCTTCCATAACAGCCGAGTCCACGATACTTATGATTATATCTCCATAGGCAGTACTTGCATCGGCGTGTTCGCCTTCCGTCAATAAACTATCTGCCTTTTGCAGTTGTTCATCAGTCTTTTGCAGCACATGGCCAAACTCGGAGTGACCATTCAGGATTCGTTTTAGGTCCCCAACCAGTCTCTGCTGTTCTTCCACACTTGGATGCGGCTGCTCCTGAGCAGGAGCTGGAGATTTTGATATATTAGGATCAACTCGCATGCCGGGAGGTTGCCGCTCAACAGTTGTGGGGCTTTCCGGCTTGGAAAAGATTTCCTTGACCGGTGTTACGGTCCTATCCAAAGCTGTTCGGACCTGTCCGGAGTCCATATCCATCAGAATGGCCGCACCTGCCAACGCAACGACCACAAGCAAAACGACCGAAGCCACCATCCATACACGGCGGGGTTTAGTAATTTTGCGAAGATCCACGAGGAGCTCCTCAATACTTTGGTACCGCTCTTTCAACGCATCAGCCATACAACGTCTTGTAATGATGTCCCATCGTTTCGAAAGCCCGGGTACGAGTTTGGAAGGGGGCTTTGGCATTCCAATGGGGCGTCTTCCTGTGAGCATTCGATATATTGTAACTCCAAGTGAATAGATGTCACTTTGTTTTGTTGCCTCCTTACCTTCGAGAAGCTCCGGTGACATATAATAATGGGTACCGCATGGCCTGCTCGAACCAGAAGGCGATTTTGTTTCCGTGACTGTGTAGCTGACGTCTAAAGGGGTTGATACACCTTGATAATCGCTGTCAACTAACGTATCTGTAGCTTGTGAAATCCGGGCTGAGTGCTGGGTTGAGTCATGGATTTGGCTTAGTAGGAATTCCGTACCAACAACCTTAACAAGCCCGAAATCAGTTATCTTTATACCACCGTCCGAATCGATGAGTATATTGGCAGGCTTGATGTCTCGATGGATTACACCCTGGGCATGAGCATAAGCCAATCCCTGGCTCACTTGGAGAATCCAATGGTGTACTTTGTACGGAGCGATTCGGTGTTTGGGACTTTGGGCCAGTTCCTCATGTATTGACTTAGGATGACCATATACGGATTTTATATAATCCATGACCAAGTAATAGATGCCCTGGTCCTCACCCATGTGATGGACTCGGACTATGTTTGGGTGTTCCAGTTCCGACATAACACGGGCTTCGTCGAAAAACCGTTTGCGGAAATTACTGTCTCTGCTAAGATTGCCTGGTAAGATTTTTAGGGCATACTCTTTTTTGTGATGGATGTTCTCGGCAAGGAACACTCTTCCCATTCCTCCGGGTCCGATCTCTTGCAGGATGCGGTAATCTCCAAGTTCTCTCCCGATAAAGTCCAACATAAACTTATTACCTGACATTTCTCATTTTAAACGCATAGCTACGCCGCTAAGCCTAATGTCCATTAGAATATCAAACCTATCTCGGAATGTAAAGATTTTTGAATTCATTAAGGGGGTATCTCAGCCTTAATAATCCCAAAAATGAGAATTTGGCAGCTTGCAGCTGGTTATTGCAAGTCCGAATATTAATTAGAATCGAAGAATTATAACGTAAAATAAAAAAGAAAGGACCAAGTGGAGGAAATGGAGACGTGGCAACTCGGTCCGCGCAGAACCACTATCTATAGCGGGTGTTATATTTTATGAGCGTAAGCTGCTGATTTTATAATCATCGCTTTATTTCAAACGAAAGGTCTAACTTGTGTTGATTTCGCAAAAGTTGAAAGCTTAAAGAAGATTGTGATCGTGCTTTCTTGAGAACCTGAAAAGCTTTTTGCTTACCAGTTAACATTTGCCCATTTATAGACTGAATAACATCACCCTTCTCAAAACCAAAATATCCGGGCATACTCAAATTATCCATTCCTGCGATACATAATCCCTTTTCTTCTCCATCTTCTACGTAAGGAATTACTTCCATTTTTTCTAAAATAGCTTCCATCCCCTGAACTTTTGAAATATAAGCTTTCGGATTTATTGCTTGTTTAGCAGATGAAATAACTTTTAAATATGAAGCAGTATTTTGTTTTTCAGCCATAACAGGTTCTTCGTTTTTCTCTACAGGATCTAAAGCCCCACGTGATACGCATAGATTTAATACATCTCTTTGTTCTTCACATAAAAGTACTATTTTGTTTCGTTCAATGCTTTCAATCCTTGCTCCTTCAATTAAATCTCCGGCTTTATAAATACCTTGTACCTTAGATTTTATATTTTCAATCACAGAACAAGTTACTTGATCATCTCCTGCTACCGTGGCAAGTAATCGAAGTTGCGTTGCAATAACACCAAACGGAGCCTCTGATTTTTCTTGTTGTGGATTCTCCTTAACAGGACTCAATCCTGATGAGCCGAAAATATTCCGCTCCAAAATAATTTTATGATTGCAAGATGGTAAAAGATTCTTACTGATTTTAATTCCGACTTTTTCTTTGAAGGGAATTGGATTGGCAAAGGCACTCTTCCCGGCACCATTACTAAAAATGAAACTAAATACGGTGTAAATCAGGATTGAGAGTAAGATTGAATTTATTAGCCAAAATAGTTTGCGTATTTCTAAAACACCCTTCATCCGTTATCAATCCCCAATGTTATATTATATGTCTTTTAAAAATCCAATTGCATAGACTGTAAGTGTCTTGATAGATCATGAGCCTGCTAAGTATATAGAAGTATGCTTATCAGAACCATCAAGTTGACCAGGATTACCATATTGAAAAGCTTCTGCATTAAGCTTTTTTCCTTATGGATAGCCAATCGTCTAATGTAATTGTTGGTTCATTTCCAGTAAACGACGTGTATTGTGTCATCTTGATCTTGGTAGCGGAATCGCCTATGGCAATTAATGGCTTTTTTCTTCTGACCATTGTGTTTTGCATTGCCTTGACCTTTCCTAATGTGTCAAAGTACTGCCGATGACACACATCTTTTATCAGCTGGAATAAAATTCACAGAAATTCTATAACAACTTACTCAGTGCTTTCATTTTCGATAACTGGCCTTATTAGTAAATCCCATAAAGTCCAAGTTTACCCATATTAAGCTAATTTGCTACTTCTCAGAACCAGTTCAAAGGCTCTCCTTTATCTTGTTGTAAATAACACGCGACCTCTCCTCGTTGCCGAATCTGCTTGCTTTAATTCTGAGGTTTGTCACATTATCAGGCCCTGGTTCCAACCGTATTGTAATGGTATTACCATCTGCGACTTTGCCAGTGACCTTAGCATAAAAAACATCTTTTGCTGTATCAGTAACCTCTATCTCCAACTGCTTGAGAGCTGCCACAGTCGCTGCATACACTTTGTCCAAGTCCTGACTTGACACGGCGTAAAGTTTGCCGTTTGAATAAACAGCAGCATCAGTACCTATTAAGGTAGGTGTACTACAACCGCATACAGCCAGCATCAAACCCATAAATACTGAGACTTTCCAGATTCCTCTAATTGACATTTTTATAACTCCTTGAAAAAACATCTGAGATTTCCTATATATATGTGCCTTGATAAAGCCTTAACAAACATTAGCTACAAAACCAAACCGGTTCCAAACTAATCCCATAAAGACCATGTCTAATTATATATACCCTTACAAAGAAGCAATCTTGCGCAAAACAAAGAAAAACCCTATTAAGAAACATCAAGATTTTCTGTAGGATTACTCTGAGAGAGATTTTAAAGGAAATTAGAAAGGAAAGAGCGGGCTGAGACAGGAGGAGAGATGTGGAAACTCAGCCCGCGATAAGTGCGATTTCTATTTCAACAAAACAAAAAAGCCCCTGCAAGGTAGTGGCTTTCGGTGAGAGCAGGAGCTTTAGTTAAGTTGTATTAGCCATGTCTAATCATATATACCCGTACAAAGAAGCAATCTTGCGCTATAGTAAGAAAGTTTTCATCGTCGCAGGCAATGAATCTTTGGGGCATTACGGTCCCAATATAACACATCTCTATATGAAATATGGACTTATATAGATTTATTAACATCAGGCCAAAACGAATATAAGAGGAAAAAATAGGGAGTAATGATGGCTGAAAAAACAAGAAAAGTATTTAGAGCATCTTTGACAAGTTCATATCGAGGGATTGAATGACGTAGTGTAATACTTGGCATCTAAAACCCTGAGTTACATCGGTCCCATATTTTTTTGTTTTTATATCATCGAAATACATCATACCTGAGTCTCCAGCAATCTGATTAGCCCTGTTGCCAAGACCAAGAGCAAACGAATTGATATTGGCCAGTTTCACACGTTTGCCCACAAGACCATGAACTGATTGACCAGGCAGATTCAGATCAACTTATAGAAAGGATTAATAGAATGATTTCCAAAAAGACTTTACAAATTCAGAAGATTCGATGCGTAGTTATGATAGCATGGTGTCTGTTTATATGTTCGAGTTGGTTTGTGGACGCATTTTGTCTTCGCAAGTTCAAGTAGTAACTCGACTTATATGAGGCTATGTTGCCTGGGTAATGCTATTTATCTCAGTCGTTCTGACTGTATCATGGTTTCTTCGATATGTGGACTTGCGTTTCGAAAAAGTACAAGCAGTTATTTCTGAGGTTCAGGAGGCTTTAGACGCTATAGTTAAACAATCAACGGATAAATAATCCCATTTTCACTATCTGCAAAATGTCCTGTATCAGCAATCAATGGTTCAAAAGATATGCAGATAGTCGCAGGGCTATAAATTAGATTGCTTATTGAGATTGAGGAGTGGATTTGGATTGGGAAAAAAGTTGCCTTGACAGCTAAAACTGTTAGAATCGGAGGGGTTGCCATAATATTCGAAGCCATTATTAGGAGGAAGGCTTTATGTTTTTGCCTACGAACTTAAAACGCCTCATAATCCCGTTATTTACTCAAATCCTTTTTGCAGTTTCCGCTTTCGCTCAAACCCAGGTGATCTGGGCTCTTGGGAAATCCGACAACAGCGCAGCGGAGTTTGCCCTGTCGCCGGCAGGTTATACCAAATTTTTGGAGAAGGATTTCGGCTGGGAAGACCGCTATTTTCTTGTCGGGCATTCGCAGATGAGGGAGGACTGGCCTTACATTATGCCGGGACCGGTGGACAGTTGGGGCGGCACCAGCGGAACTGCCGGCCGCCGCACACATGTGTTAAATATTCTTTTCGGGCTTAAAGAGGTTCCAGCAAGCGGCAACTGGAAATTCGTCATCGATCTTTTCGATACCAACCCACAACGACCACCTTTACTCAAGGTCACAGAGAATGAATACGCCATGAAATTTTCCCTGCCCAAGGGGGGCTCCGAGGACTCTGCTACGGGGCGCACGAAATTGTCCAGGGAGCATATAATCGAGATTCCTATCGAGCCGGGCATTATCCGGAAAGGGGGCAATGAAATCCAGCTTGCAATTCTTGCCGGAAGCTGGATGGTATTCGACCAGGTGCGGCTCGAAGGACCGAAAGGTGCCGTTAAAATGCCAATCCGAAACGTATTCATCCGAGATGTTCGCCCTGCTGATTACGAAACGATGGAGACCGGTCGGCGCGCGCAGCCTCTGCTGATAGACATCGAGCACCTCAATGGAGAGCCCGAACTTAGCGTGCGAATCGACGGCAACTCTATCTTCACGAAAACCATCGAGCAAGGCCGTTACACATTCGAGGTACCTATGCCGGCCGTCTCTTCACCGACAACGAGCAGCTATGAGATTTTGGCCGATGGTGAGGTATTGGAGAAAGGGAAAGTGCGCCGCTCCAGGCACCATCTAATAACACCCACCGAATATGTGGACACACGGATCGGCACCGCACACTCCAGATGGATGATCGCACCGGGCCCCTGGATGCCATTCAGTATGGTGAAGCTCAGCCCGGACAACCAGAACACGGGATGGCAGGCGGGCTATGAGCCAAGTTTCGAGAACATCGGAGGTTTCAGTCACATTCACGAATGGACAATGGCCGGAGTCTCAATGATGCCGACAACCGGTCCTCTTGAAATTCGCCAAGGCGACCAAAGCGAACCGGATTCGGGCTATCGCTCGCGATTCGACAAGTCATCCGAACAAGCTCCTGTCGGCTATTACTCCGTGAACCTGACAGACTACGGAATAAAGGCCGAGCTGACCTCTACCACACGCTGCGGCTTTCACCGCTATACGTTCAGCAGGAAAACTGCTTCACGCGTATTGATCGATCTTCAATTTGGCGCCGAATATGCGCTTCAAATTCAACAGGTCAAAATCTACAAGGCCGACAAACATCGGATTGAGGGACTGAGTACTTACCATTCCGTTTGTTGGGGGCCGGTAGGTCAACAGGATTACACTGTCCATTTTGTCGTTGAGTTCGACCGGCCCATCAAAAGCTTCGGAGTTTGGAAAAACGATGAAATTAGATCCCACGCCAATAGTCTCGACGACGGCGCCGTTAAGGACGCCGGGGCCTTTGCAGAATTTGACACAGTTGAAAATCCAGTGGTTCAGGCCCGCGTTGGTATCTCCCTTGTCAGCATTCAAAACGCGGCCCTCAATCTGAAAACCGAAGTAACTGAACGCTTCGGATGGGACTTCGATGCCGTGCGAAGGAATCACACGCGTACATGGAATGAATTACTGGGCCGTATCGAAATTCACACTACGGATCGCCGAGAGAAAGTTCGCTTCTATAACAACCTGTACCGGTCGTTCTGCCGCAACACCTGGAGCGATGTAAATGGACAGTGGGTCGATGGCATGGAGAATGTTCAGCAGTTGAAAGAGCCGGACGAGGTTGCGCTCGGTTGTGATGCATTCTGGAACACTTTTTGGAACTTAAACCAGCTCTGGAATCTTGCCGCGCCGGAGTGGTCGAGCCGCTGGGTGAAATCACAACTGGCCATGTACGATGCTCTCGGCTGGCTTGCTAAAGGGCCCGGGGGTATGGAATACATCCCGGTGATGGTTGCCGAACACGAAATCCCGCTTATCGTCGGAGCCTATCAGATGGGCATTCGCGATTTCGACAAAGAAAAGGCCTTCAAAGCTGTTTATAAAATGCAGACGACTCTTCCGAAGAAAATCGGAGGCGGCCTCGTGGGAAATCGCGATCTGAAAACTTATCTGGAGCACAAGTACGTTCCATCCGATAGGGGACGGTTTTCAAATACGCTTGAATATGCTTATGACGATTGGACCGTTGCACAGTTCGCCAAAGCTCTCGGAAAGAACAGGGAATATGAAGAATTTATCGCTCGCTCAGCATGGTGGCGTAATGCCATCGATCCGGAAACGGGATTCGCCCGCCTTCGCAAATCGGACGGCAGATTCGAAGAAAATTTCGATTCTTTCAAATCGGGTGCCAATAAGCAATACGTCGAGGGAAATGCCTGGCAACTGACCTTCTTCGTCCCCCAGGATGTGCCCGGCCTTGCCAAAGCGATTGGAATCGACCGTTTTCGCCAGAGGCTGCAGTGGGGTTTCGAAGAATCATACAAGTGGCGGTTCAACGCCCCAAACGATCAATACTGGGACTATCCTATCATGCAGGGCAATCAGCAATCCATGCACTTCGCATATCTTTTCAACTGGGTAGAGCGTCCCTGGCTGACTCAAAGGTGGAGTCGAGCCATCACGGAACGTTACTATGGCAATGGATTGGCCAATGCCTATCTTGGCGACGAAGACCAGGGGCAAATGAGCGCATGGTTCGTTATGACCGCAATCGGACTTTTCCAGACCGACGGTGCGTGCCGGGTAAATCCTATCTATGAAATCGCCAGCCCGCTTTACGAAAAGACAGTTATCCACCTGGGCAATCGTTATAATCGCGGTAAGACCTTTACGATCAAAGCCCGCAACACGTCCCGTAAGAATAAGTATGTTCAGGGTGCGGTACTTAATGGAACGAAACTCGAAACATTTTGGTTTCCTGCGAGCGAACTGCTCAAAGGCGGAGAATTAATCCTGGAAATGGGCCCTCAACCTAACAAAAAATGGGGCCTTGGCAAACTGCCGTAATCCAGGCATACCTTTGCGAACCGCTCGTTGACTAAGCTTCTGCAGCGGATATAATAGATGAATGAGTAATCCCGAAATATGCTTGGGACATGATACCAGCGCAGGTGTGCATTTAGCGCTTATCAAAACTTCAGGAGGCTAACATGAATTCTGACAAACACGAAGCTGCCCGGATAAGACGCAGAGAGTTTCTGTCACAATTCTCCGCGGCGGTTACAGGATCTACCCTGGCCCTTGCAAATGCCCGGGGGCAAAATTTATCAGCAGAAAAAACTTCACCTGCCGCCCCGCTGCTGCCCATGATACGCCTGGGTAACCATCGCGTAACCCGGCTGATAGTCGGCTCGAATCCCATCAGCGGATACTCATATATGGGACCAATTCTGGATCGGCATATGAAACAATATTTCACGCCCGATCGAATCGGCGAATTCCTTTTGGCTTGCGAACGTGAAGGTATCAACACCCACCAATTCAGCCGCCCGGAAGAAATGGGGCCTGTTTTCCGTAAGTTGAGAGACCGGGGATCCAAGATGAAGTTTATCTGCCTTCATTCCGACCGTTCGACCACATCGGTTGAAAAGGTGGTTACTGACACTGAACCCATTGCCATAGTTCATCATGGCGGGGCTACCGACAAACTGTTCCGGGATGGCAAGAGCGGCCAGGTACGGGATTTTGTGAAACGCGTGAAAGACACCGGTGTGCTGGCCGGCGTCTCTGCACATAACCCGGACTGCATCAAACAGGTCGCCAACGAGGGCTGGGATGTCGATTTTTTCATGACCTGCTTCTATTACCTTACCCGGACGCCTGAGGAACTGAAAAAAATGCCGCCTGTCGTTACCGCCCAGATAGGTTATTCGTTCTTTGTCTCCGATCCGATGACTATGACTAAAGTAGCCCGGCAGGTTGATCAGCCATGCCTTGGCTTTAAGATATTAGCGGCGGGCAGGATGTGCGAACGTGACTATGAAATCGAAGCGGCCTTCAAGTTCGCCTTCGAACATCTCAAATCCACCGATGGCGTTATCGTCGGCATGTATCCCCGGTATCAAGACCAAATCCGTCAGAACGTCCAACACACACGAAAGTATGGCGTGCTGCGAGACACTTAGACTATACTTATATACTTTCGCTGCTTATGTTCTTTTCATGGAGAAAAGCGATGGGATCTAAACTCTTCGATTTTGTTATTTTAGTTGCTGTTTTGACATTAGCGACCAGTTCGCTTCAAGGCGGTGACTGGCCTATGTATCGAGCGGACGCGGCAAGGACCGGCTACTCGTCCGAACCACTTCCGGACAACCTTGAACTGCGCTGGGTTTACAAGAATCGAACGGCGCCAATACCCGCTTGGCCGGACTCATCTCGAATCACATTTGACTTTGCATATCAGCCGATTATTGTCGGTAATACGGTGGTATTTGGCAGTTCTTCCCAGGACAAGGTCGTTGGCATTGACACTGACAGTGGAAAGCCGCGGTGGACCTTTTTCACCGGTGGTCCAGTGCGCTTTGCACCTGCAGCATGGCAAGATCGAATATTTGTTGCCAGTGACGATGGCTATATCTATGCAATCAAGACCAACGACGGCACTTTACTTTGGAAACATCGCGGCGGTTTGAACGAGAGATTGTGTTTGGGTAACGAACGTATGATCTCACGTTGGCCGGCACGTGGCGGACCCGTAGTAATGAATGGCATAGTTTACTACGCTGCTGGAATTTGGCCCAGCGATGGTATTTTTCTTCATGCACTGGATGCCCGAACCGGAGCTGTGCTCTGGACAAATGATAGCACAGGCCGATTATATATGCCGCAGCCGCACGGCGGTGCCAATGCCAACAGTGGTGTTACCCCGCAAGGATATCTGTTAGCTGCGAACGACCGCTTGTTTGTTCCCACTGGAAGAGCCGTACCAGCGGCGTTTCGACGCTCGGATGGAAAGTTCGAGTACTACCGCTTACAGCAGAATGGATCAATCGGAGGCTCCCGAGCATTAGTTGCCGATCGTTTCGTAATCAATGCCGGCTGTTTCCTGACAAGAGATAACGGTACTCTGGCCGCTCGCGCAGGACGAGGTGTTTTCGGAGCTTTGCCCGACGGCATTCTGCGATCTACCGGGAAAAAGTTGCTTGCGTATCGCTGGGCAGATATAGAAAAGACCGACCGGAAAGGAAAACATGTTCGGTACCGGGGACTTGAGAAGTACAACGAAATCGTGTTGGAAGATGAATCAAACGAACGCCGTCGTGCCGAAAACGTCATTAAGAAGTTGCCTGCCCTTGGAGATTTATACCGAACCGAAGTGAGATTCAGCAAAGAATACGAAAACGTATCCAAACAGACCGGTCTGGAACGCACGTTGACACAGGCCAGACCGGATATTGAAACGCTGGGTTACGAGGTCGGGCCGTTCCTGGCTGCGACTTATGAACGACAGTATGAAGTGATAAGTGCTGCCGGAGAAGCTGTGTGCGGCGGACCGGACATTGTGCGGGTAGTAAACCTTGATAATAGCCGCCTTAGATGGACACACGAGGTTGAAGGCAATGCTCTTGGACTGGCCGCGGGCAACGGTATGCTTGTCGTCTCCACTTCGAAGGGTGTTATCTATTGCTTTGGGGCTTCGAAACATTACGCTCCAGGTGTTAATAAAGAATCATCGCCTGCCGTCAGGTCCAGTGATATCGACTATGCAAAAGCAGCAGAGAAAATTCTCGACAGCACCCGAATAAAATCAGGTATTTGCATCGATTTGGGTTGCGGCACAGGCGAATTGGCATTGGAACTGGTTAAGCAATCACAGTTGTATGTAATTGGAATCGACTCGAATCCTTCTAATGTAAATAGAGCACGGCACATGCTGGATGATGCCGGTATTTATGGAAACCGGATAACTATCCACATTGGTGATCCGCAAAAAACACCCTATCCTCGTAGTTGTGCGAATCTGATCGTTTCTTCACGGAGCCTTGCAGGTAAGCAAGAAAGCTTAGATGAAGCAGAAATCGAGCGTCTGCAGCGGCCATACGGAGGAGTTGTCTGCCTTGGAACATCCGGACAGCTGCAGGTACAGCGACGTGGTCCGATGAAGGGTGCAGGCCAATGGACGCATCAGAACTGCGATGCAGCCAATACGATTTGCTCGCCGGACAAGGTCGCCAGGGGACCGCTTGAAATGGCGTGGTATCGCGATGGTGTAATCGAGATTGCCGACCGCCACGCACAGGCTCCGGCGCCATTGTGCAATCGTGGATATCTGGTGGTAGAAGGTGTAGATGGGATATGTGCAGTAGATGCTTACAATGGTCATACACTGTGGACATACCCGATCCCCGGAATCCTTGCCGACTGGGATGGCGTTCATCACGATGTCGGCGTCGGTGATACTGGCAGTAACTTTTGCCTGAGCGACGATGCGGCATTTGTGCGTATCGGCGAGCGGTGCCTTAAAATTGAATTGGCAACTGGCAGGAAAATCCACGAGTTTAAGACACCAGTCAACAAATCCGCACAGGATTGCAATTGGGGATATATTGCCTGCACCGACGGCCTGCTATTCGGGACTGTGCTGAACGACGAGCATACTATCAGCCCACGATACGAGGGCATACGCCTGCGCAATGAATCGGTTTTGTTCTTTGCGCTGGACGCTGATACCGGCCGGTTGAAATGGAAGTATCAACCGCAGCACTCAATCCGCAACAACACGATTGCAATTGCCGGCGGCAGGGTATATCTGATTGACCGGCCTATAGCTCTTGCTGACCGTATTACCGATCCGAAGCCTAACGGAAAGCACCGTCCTCTATTGAAACCCGGTGAACATCCCGGCGGAACCCTGATCGCGATGGACGCCCGTACTGGCTCGGTCCTTTGGAAAAACGACAATGATGTTTTCGGGACTCAGGTCGCAGTCAGCGAAAAGCATAACACACTGCTGATGTACTATCAGGCCGTCAAGCACAACTTCTTCAAGCTGCCTTCGGAAATAGGAGGGCGAATGGCGGCTTTCGATGTGAAAACAGGGACGCGTTTGTGGGACAAAAAAGTCGAGCCTAAGACCCGGCCGATCATCAACGAAGACGTGATCTATGCAGAAGGCGGTGCATGGGAGCTGAAAACAGGTGAGCCTGTTCCGTGGAATTTCAAACGTTCCTATGGGTGCGGGCAGATTGCGGGAAGTACAAATATGCTGGTTTTCCGTTCGGCAACTCTCGGCTATCTTGACTTAAAACGTAATGCAGACACTGAGAACTTCGGTGGTATAAGACCGAACTGTTGGTTTAATGCTATAGTCGCCGGAGGATTGGTCCTCGTGCCTGACGGTTCATCCAAATGCGCTTGCAGTTATCAAATGCGATCGTGGGTTGCCCTGCAGCAAAAGCAATAAGCTCCTGCCTGGCAGTGAGCGTTGAACCGAGAAGTACCCGTGCCCTTTTATGTTGTAAAAAACACACTTGTAAAGTATTCTGCGATTGCTATGATAGTACATAGTGTGGTCTATACGACGTTTAGACCGAAGGGAAATAATAATTCCCGGAGCAAATGTATATTCGAATCTAACAATATTCAGTTAGGAGGAAAACCGTTATGAGTAACAACACTAACAAAACCACGTCCCGTCGTAACTTCCTTAAGGACACCGGACGGATCGCCGCTGCATCGGCATTTATGGCATCGGCGGCGCCGCGTATGTACGCCGGTCAGAGCAACACTATCAAGGTGGCCCTGATAGGCTGCGGCGGCCGGGGCACCGGCGCAGCGGACAACGCTCTGTCCGTAAAAAGAGGTCCGATCCAGCTCGTCGCCATGGGCGATGTGTTCGAACATCGCCTTAACAGCAGTTACGAAAATTTGAATAGAAGGCACGCCGATAAGATGAATGTTCCAAGGAGTCGCCGGTTCATCGGCTTCGACGCTTATAAGAAGGCGATTGATTGTCTGAGTCCGGGGGATGTAGCTGTCTTTGCAACCCCACCGGCATTCCGCTGGGTGCATTTCACCTATGCAATCAAAAAAGGCATCAATGTTTTCATGGAAAAGCCGGTCACCGTGGACGGCCCGACCAGCCGGAGGATGTTCGAGCTTGCCAAGCAGGCAACGGCAAAGAACCTCAAAGTGGGCGTGGGATTGATGTCCCGTCACAGCCGGGCACTCCAGCAGCTTGCCGAGCGCATCCACAACGGCGAAATCGGCGATATCATTTTGCAGCGCGGCTACCGGATGCATGGGCCGATCGGATTCTTCTCCTCACTGCCCAAGCCGCCCGGTATCAGTGATCTGATGTATCAGATCCAGCGTTTCCACAGTTTCATCTGGGCGAGCGGCGGAAACTACAGCGACTTTTACATTCACATAGTCGATCATCAGTGCTGGATGAAGAACGACTGGCCGGAAAAGGCCCAGGCACTGGGTGGTCGCCATTACCGGCAGAGCCCCGAAGGCATTACTTACGTGGACCAGAATCTCGATACGTACTCGGTGGAATACACCTATCCGGACGGTTCTACATTCCTTCTGGACGGACGCTGTATTATGGGCTGCAAGGATATTTACTCCAGCTACGCACACGGCAGCAAAGGCATGGCGGTCGTCTCGAAGAGCGGCGACTGCGGGATGCCCTCCAGTATTCACGAAGGCCAGAAGGCATTGCGCTCCAATATGGTCTGGGAATCCAGAGTCAGGCCCGATGAGCGGAGCCCGTATCAGAACGAATGGAACGACCTTGTGGATGCCATTCGCGACGACCAGCCGTATAATGAAGTTGAGCGCGGTGTCAAGGCGAGCCTCGTTACGAGCCTTGGCCGGATGGCTGCTCATACCGGTCAGGAAGTTACGTATGAGGAAATCCTCAACTCCGACCATGAGATGGCACCCGGACTGGACCAGCTTACTGAGAATTCTCAGGCGCCGCTGGTGGCGGATGCCAACGGCAGGTATCCTGTTCCTCAGCCTGGCATTACTAAAACCCGGGAATACTAATAAAACTTTAGTACGAGTCGAATCAGGTATCTTCTGCGTTTATGTTACGCGGCGTTTTGCAGCTTTGCGCCGCGGCCTGCGGGAAGGGCGCGGTTTCCTGCCGGGGGACCGCCGTTGGCTCGTATGCCGTACCGGTTTGGATTTTGATTTTTCTGCAGGTTTTGGCTGTAAGGAATCGGATTTCGTGTAGGCGAAGCCTTCACATTTTTCCGTTTCAAGATCGCGACCTATGAAGTTTTCAATCTTGCGAAGGTACTTCTGCTCATCGTACGAGACAAAGGTTATTGCATCGCCCAAAGCCTCGGCCCGTCCGGTACGGCCAATGCGGTGTACGTAGTCCTCGGCGAAAGCGGGTACATCATAGTTGATGACATGGGAGATCCCCTCGATATTAATCCCGCGTGCGGCGATATCGGTTGCGACCATCACCTGGAATTTGCCTCTCTTGAAGCCATCCATTGCCTGGAGGCGCTGGCTCTGTGTTCGGCCGGAGTGGATAGCTACTGATACAACGCCGGCCCGCTTTAGCCGCCGGCTGATCTTGTCCGCTCCGTGTTTGGTCCGGGAGAAGACCAGTACGCTGTACATCTGCGAGGCGCTGAGCATGTGAATCAGAAGGTCCATCTTCTGTTCTTTGCGAACCGGATAAATGTGTTGTGTGATCGTCTCGATGGGATTGCGCGGCCGGCCAATCTGAATCATTTTCGGTGATTTCTGCATCTCGGCGGCCAGCGATTTTACTTCTTTCGAAATGGTGGCTGAAAAGAGCATTGTCTGGCGTTTCTTGTCGGGCAAGGCCCTGACAATTTTTTTAACATCGTTGATGAAGCCCATATCCAGCATTCGGTCGGCTTCATCAAGCACGAGCACTTCAATATGCCTGAGGTCTATCGTACGCCGCTCCATGTGATCCATCAATCGTCCGGGCGTGGCGACAACAATGTCAACGCCGCGCTTGAGCACATTGAGCTGGCCCTTGATATTGACGCCGCCGTAAACGGCCAGAGAACGAAGATCCACGAATCGGCCATAGCCCTTTATCGCCGTTTCAATCTGCAGTGCCAACTCTCGCGTCGGCGTGAGGATAAGAGCCCTGGTAATCCGCTTTTTAGACGGCGATTCGTGGCTTAGGCGGTCTAAAATGGGCAGGACAAAAGCGGCGGTTTTTCCGGTTCCGGTTTGTGCGCAGCCTATAACGTCGAGGCCTTCTACTGCGGCGGGAATGGCCTGGGATTGAATTTCAGTTGGCGCGGTGTAGCCGGTGGCGAGAATACCGCGAAGAAGCGGGTCTGAAAGACCAAAAGTTGTAAATGGCATTAAATAATCCTAAAAAATACAATATTCAAATTTACTCAAACACAGAGATTCATCGGAACCGCTATGCATAAACCTCTCTTTCGAGAGCACAAATAAAACACGTGAAATGATACGGAAAGTAGGTCTTGAGGCGGATTCGGGATTACACAGAGTGATTTTGCTCCAAGGCTCCGCTATGCGATCATTACAATTCAATATATTTCTGACTGCTATTATACGGGTTATTACTGCTGAGGCAAGCATAATGTTCTCCTGTCGCAAATAAAACTCTCCGCAGTTTTCAAAATTGGCACCCTTAGGGTGGTAAAATCCGCGAGGAAATCATAATATACCATCGTAAAGCTCCTTATCCACGCAAAAGCGTTTATTTTTGCCCTTTCGACAAATTGGGTTTGTTTTGGGTTAAATTGGGTTTGTTTTGGGTTAAATTGGCTTTGAATTGGGTTTGAATTGGGTTTGTTTTTTGGCCACTCCCAAGCGT